>JAOAFW010000022.1 GCA_026416065.1 Fimbriimonadales bacterium | reverse complement strand
CCGCCAAAGCCGCCGCCCAGACCGCCAAAGCCGCCAAAGCCGCCGCCCAGACCGCCAAAACCACCAAAGCCACCAGACGTTCCGATCTCATACTGGTAGTACTGAATGAGAGTGCCGCCTAATAGCGCAGCAATTAAGGTGGGGCTGGCGTAGCTCAGCTGGATTTTCTCGGGCAGGTTCAGGCGCGGACCCTCTTCGGGGGCAGCACCCTCGGTGGTCGGAGGAAGCGGCGCTTCTTCCGGCTGGCGCACCGTGACATAGTACACGCCGTTTTCCACCCGATAAGTCAGATTCAGCGGACGCAGAACGTTGTCCAGCGCTACGGTAAACGGCACATCGGTCAGGGAGACTGTGACCGTGCCCTGCACGTTGGGATCGAGCGTGTAGCTCACACCGACGCTATCGAACAGCTGCTTCAGTACGAAACGCACATCGGCTTGTTCGTACTTGACAGTGACGCGACGCTGGGTTGGATCTTGTTGCCCACCGCCCTGCGCAAAGAGGGGGGCGACTTGCACCGCCATCAGAATCGCCGTTGTCAGCAAAATCAGTTTTGTTTTCATCGTTATACCTCCATGAATGATACGCTTGAGCAGGCGTTCAGTTTCTAAATATCGGGTGCTCTGCCACCGCCGCGTCCACCGGGTGCGCCCAAGCCGCCTGCACCGGGCGCGCCGGGAGGTGCACCGAAACCACCGCCCTGACCGCGTCCGCCGCCTGCGCCAAGACCGCCGCCGCCAACATTACCGGGCGGTTCATAGGGCACACGCACCTCGCGCGGATTGCCCTTAGAGCGACGCAAAATCAAACCGTTTTCGGTAATCGCGGCGACGCGGAACTCACCAACCATATCGCCTGGATAGACGATGCGCGGTAGTTCACCCTCCTGTTCCAGTATCGCCGAAACGGTGGTTCCGATGATGAGTCCTGCCACCCGTCGTCGCGGTTGCGGTTCGAACGGCTCAGGCAGTTCCACCTGCGGGGGCTTAGGCGGGCTTGCCAGCACGAAGTAGCGGGCAGGGTCAAAAGCGTCCGCTTGCATTGCCTCCACTTCCTCAGGCAGAGGCGCAAAGGGGTCACGCCGTGGCGTAAACGAGGGGCGCGCCGACTGGGGTGGCGCGGCTGCCATCGTAGTAGGGGGCGGCGTCATCCCGCCACCCATCGGCGACGGAGGCGTCGGCTGCCCAAAGCCGTCGTCACGCATGCCAGGCGGAGGCGGAGGTTGCTGCGCCGTCTCGCTTCCACCGCCACTGAAGACGAACAACAGGGCGACTGCAACTACCACCAGTACGACTACCGCCACCGCTAACGCAATCTGCGTTTCCTTCTTCATCGTAGCTTACCTCGTGATTCGCGTTCCATAGGCCGATTCCTGCCGTTTTACGGACCCGACGCACCAAATCCCGCGCCGCCGCCAAAGCCACCGCCGAACCCTCCACCAAATCCGCCCGGCGCGCCCGGCGCGCCGCCAGGTGCTTGCGGCGAAGAAGGCACGTTCGGACCTGGCTGACCGCCCTTCATGCGGGGGTAAACAAACACCGTCAGTGTATAGCTCCCGAACAGCTGCGGGCTCATGCCCGAGATGCTCAAACCGTCCACCAGCACTACCAGGTTAGGTATATCGTTCCATTTTCGGATATGGTTGAGCAAACCTTCAAACGAGGCAGCGCGCACCTGCACAGTGCCCATCGGATACACCAGCGCCAGTGTCGGGATGGCATTAGGGTCGCTTGGAGGCGGCGGGAGTTGCACGCTGTACAAGCGTTGCACGCCCGTTTTTTCGGGCCACGCTTCCAGCTTCTTCCCGATCTCGCGCGTCATGTCAGGATACTGCATCCACGCCTTGAGACGGTCGCTGAGGTCAATCGTATTGACGGGCATCTTTGTGCGATCAATCGCCGCGAGGTCGCGATCCGCTTGCTCCACGCGCTGTTGCGCCTGTTGAACCAGCTGCCGTGCACGCGGGATTTGCGCCACTTTCTGCTCCAGCTGCATAATGTTTTCTTCGTGGTATTTGATGTTCTGCAGCGTGGGACGAACGCCGAGCAGGAAAATCGCTGCAGCGACGACGATGGTCGCCACCAGCCCGATCGAGACCTTCGCAAACATGGTTAAGCCTTTCATTTCTTCACCTCAGATTCCCGGACCGCGTCCGCCGATACCTGTCATCCCTGCCGGCGCGGGTCCACCGCCGAAGCCACCCAACGTGGGCGTACCAGCGCCACCGCCTGCGGTCAAGCCCGGGATATTCATAGGCGGGGCGGGAGACGAAATCGGTTCTTTGAGATACGCTACCACCTGGAAGGGCATCAGGTTTGCGGGTGAGCTACCAGTTTGTCCGCCACCTGTAGCGAATCCACCACCGAAGCCGCCCGGCGTGCCCAGCGAGGGCGGTGGTGGCGGCGGCGCACCGCCGCCAATTCCTGCCAGACCGCCTACCGAAGGACCTGTGGGCGCGCCGCCACCGAACCCACCAAACCCCGGTGCTGCCATTCCCGGTTGACCGCCGCCTGAGGGGTAGCCGGGCAACGACGCCGACGCTAAACTGACCGCTGTGAAGAGCGGACAGTTGTACATCGTCTGTAGATAAAGCCCTAACTCACGAATGCCTTTGGTGAACCCGGAAAGCTGGAGCTGATTGCCCTGCGCCAGTTGCATCGAGGCGTAGCGCACTCGCGGTGAGGTGTAGCGGCTGACTTCACTGTAAAGTTCTGGATACCTGAGGTTATGTTCCTGCACGCGCTTGACCCATTCGGCTTTGCCCAGCGCAATCGCCGCCGAGTCGATGAGCTGGTTCGCCTGACTGTAGAGACTGTCTACCTGCTGCGCCTGCATTTCTAAGTTGCTCTTCTGGTCTTGCAGTTCACGCAGTTTGCTCTGGGCGCTCACCATCCAGAACGCCATCGCCGCGTTCACCAACAGAAACAGCACAACCAGCAGCGCGATAATCTGTCTGTTGACCTTACGCTGGCGCACATAATCCGGTACCAAATTCAGTTTCATTCCGTCGTTGCCTCCCTCAGAAACTCGCGTGCAGTCCCATGCCGACCGCCACTGCCATCAGGTGGGCATTGGCAGCGACATATTCGGGTCCGTGTCGCTTGACCTGAAGCTGGACGCCTTTGAAGGGATTCCCCACTACGGTCGGGATTCCTATGGCTGTAGCGATAAATTGATCCAGATTGGGCATAATCGCGCCGCCGCCTGTCAGGACGATGAGTTGCACATCGGCGTCCACGTTTCGGCTGCGGAAGTATTCGATAGAGCGGCGGATTTCGCTCACCAGCTCCTCCAGTAGCGGGTAGATTGCCAGGAAGATCTCCGTTTTGCGTGGGTCGGTGGGTGACTGCGCAGGAAGTGCGGGTTCTGGCTCGGGCGTGGGCTGAGGTTCCGGCTCGCCGGGCGCAGCAAATGGCGAGGGTGGAATGTCGGGCGATGGCTCTTCCGGCGCAGCAAACGAGCCGGGCGTCATAAACGGCGAGGGTTCGGGCGCGATGGTCGGTTCGCTGGCGAAACCCGGCGTGTAGAAGCCGCCCGTCGGTGCACCCGGCACGCTGAATGGCGAAGTCGCCTGAGGAATCTGATCCATCAGCACCTCTGCCAGCTGCACTTTCAGCGGCTCCGCTTCCGATTCGGAAATCATTAATCGCTCGGCAATCGCGCGGGTGAGCATGTTGCCGCCTGTGGGCAAAATGCGGGGGAAGCTGAGTAAGCCCTGACTGTAGATGTCAATCGAAGTCGATTCCGCGCCGAGATTGACCACCGCTACATTTTGATTTTGCAGGTCAGGCTGGGTCAGCAGCAGGCTGCGCGCTATCGCCAGTGGTTCCACATCGATCGCGTAAGGCTCCAGTCCTAATTTGTCTGCGATATCGACAAGGCTATCGACAGCGTCTTGCTGAGCGACCGCCAGCACGACTTCCATGTTGTCGGCGTTGGGATCCGCCCCGGGACGACGCACCACCTCATAAGCCGACTGGATGCGCGTATCGGCAAACGGGATATTGCGTCCGATTTCCCAGTCCATGTGTTGACGCAGCTCGGCGGGGCTCATTCGGGGCACTTCCAGAATGCGCACCACGACCGAGTTCTGCCCCGCGAGGGCGAACGCCGCTTGCTTGGTGCCGATTCCCGAATCGGCAAGCAACTTTTTGAGGGTCGCCGCCACCGCCGCCTTATCGATAACGCCCGAGCTGTCGATGGCGCCTTCAGGGGTCGGAGCGATGCCAATATTGGTCACCGCCGACGGACGCCCTGCCCGCACCTCCGCCACCTTGATAAAGCGACTGCCCAAGTCGATTCCCACAACAACGCCCGGTTGTTTTGCCATGCCATGCTCCTAATTTACTTGCGTGTATGTTCCAGCGCAACGAACGCCAGATTTTCGACGGCGGAGGTGGATCTCCTGCCATCTGTTTTCCTGTGCTGTGAGGATTGTACCCGATACGATTCAACGGCGATTGCGCCTCTCCTGCTGTTTGAGACGACAATCGCCGTGAAAAGTCTCGCCGGCGTGAACCTTAGCGGGTAATCACTTCGTAAGTGCGGAAATCGGAGCGCATGGGTGGCTCCTCCCCGCGCGCTTTCGCCTCGCGGATGTCCTCAAAGCCGCGCTTGTGCCCTTCCAGAAACTCGGGCGACTGCAGCCACGCCCGAAAGTGCGCCTCGCTGTCCCAGTGGCTAACGACTAAGTAAGCGTCGTCTTCTTGCTGGGGGCGCAACACATACATTCCGCGAAAGCCCGGCAGCCGATCAATCGCACGGGCGCGCGTCTTAAACAGATACTCAAACCGCTCGCGGTATTCGGGTTTACAGGTGATATAGTTAATCGCTACAAATCCCTCCGATTCGGGCGTCTCCGCTACCGCCTGAGTCTCCTCAATATCCATCATTACCATAGGCGTCTCCATTTCTCTATAGAATATACCCTTAGCGTGGCTAAGAATTCAAGTCCCCGCTTTGCGGACGAACCGCGCAATCTGTTCCAGTCCGTTCACCGAGCGGGGCGTCTCACGCAGCACGAAGTCGGCGTTCAACTCGTAGAGATGCCGATTCCGAATGGCAGGTGTGCGCCCCCAGCGCGGGTCGCTCAATATCACCTGCGCTTTTGGGCCCGCCAGCAAGATGAGTTCGGGCGCGCTGCCCAGCGCGGATTCGAGGCTGACCGCCTTGTAGTTGCTGAAGGCGTTCGCCATCAGGTTGCGACCGCCTGCCAGAGTAAGCATCTCATGCGCCAGCGTATCGCGCCCTGACGCCCAGAGCGGCTCCACGCTAATCAAAAAAAGGGTTCTGACTGGTTGGCGAGGCGCTTGCTTTCGCACCTGCGCCACACGCTCTTGCATCGAGCGAATAATCCGCTCCGCCTCGCGTTCGGAGCCTGTCGCCCGCCCTATAGCACGCATAAAGGCATATAGCTTGCTGAACTGGTTCGGATTCGCGCTCAACACGCGCAGCCCCAATCGTTTCAACACGGGGATTACGCGCATATTCAGCACTTCGTGCGCCACCACCAAGTCGGGCTTGAGCGCAACCACCTTTTCGGGGCTAATCTGGTAGTCGCCGACTTTGGGCTTACGCTTCGCTTCTGGAGGATAATCGCAAATTTCGGTGACGCCGACGATTTTTTCGTTTAGCCCCAGCGCAAACAGAATTTCGGTAATCGACGGCGCGAGCGAGACGATTCGTTGCGCTTGCATAGCCGTCCATAGTGTACCTTCAGAAGGAGGTTTCACATAGAAGGTAAATTTTGAAATACTGTGCAAGATGAGCGACTGATTCGGTCTGTGCGTTTGCAGGAGCCGTCCATCGCGCTGGGGGCATTGGTGGAGTTGCTGCGCGAGCAGACAGGCGTCTCACTGCGCGTGGCAAGTACGTGGCGGGGAACGCGCGTGATGGTCTATGCGCCCGACACGACGCTGCAGGACCTGATGACCGCGCTGACAGAGGCGTTGCCGATATTGGAGTGGCGCCCTGTACGCCGCACGTCCGATGCGCCGTCTGAGTACCTGCTACAAGCGCGTCGCCCTGACCCGCCGCGCCCTGCCGAGCGCACGCCCGTACAGCAGATACAAGCCATCCGCGCGATTATGGACACAGCGCGCCGCCTGATACAACGCCCCACGCACGAACTCGTTGAACGCTATCGCCAGAAAGGCAAGCCACTGCCCGAAACGGAGCGGATTGCGATACAGGTTGCCCTCACCCTGAAGGACGCCTACCCCGATACCCTGAGCCGCGACGCGCGCAGCTACCTGAACGAGTCCGGCAAATCAAGCTATGAGTTCCAGCGCGACCTCTACTTCCCGCTGCTGATGCGCCTGCGCGATGGGGAGTGGAACGAGCTCGCCCAGCGCGGCTACTGCATCCGACGGCTGTCGAGCCTGAGCGAGAGTGCGAAACTCCGCGCGCCATTCCAGCGCCACCTGAAAAGGTCGCTGCCGGGGCAGGCGTGGGATGACTTGTTGTTGTGTTTTTATCACGGCGTGTTCACTTTCGGGAGAGGGTTTATCGTCTGGGCGCGTCCGATAGTGCGTGGGCGTGTGCTGCCGCGCACTGTTGCGCTGGACGCGCCGCCTTCGGGTGTAACGAGCGTCTCGCTGGGCGTTGTCTCTCCTGCGCTCCCCCAAGAGTTGCAACAGGAAGCCGAGCGACGCGAGCAGTTAGAGCGACGCGCGCTCGAGCCGCCGCGTGTGTGGCGCAACCTTCGCCTGCCTGCCGACCCGCCCGACTGGCTGAAAGCGAAAGCGAACTGGTACAACCACTACGCCTGCTTCCTGCTGGAATGCGCCGTCGCTGCGCAAACGCCCATGATTGGCGCGTACTTCCCCTTCGCGAGTCTATCGCCCAAAACCCGCGCGTTCGAGCGCGCCTACGCGGGAGCGCGTGGGCGCGACACGCAGTCGATTGCGCCCCTGTTGCAGGTCGGGCTGTACGAACCGCACGAGTGGAACGGCTGGATCGTGCTGCGCCACACCGCTCCCTGGAGCGCGCGACAAGATGACCATGGGGACGATGCCCTGCAGCGCATGCTGCCGATGCCGCCGCCTACCGGCACGCCTTTTCTGGACGCCGCCACGCTGCGTCATCAGGCGCAATTCGCCTATAACGGCGTCTGCATCCTCATTCTACCCTTCTACCCTTTCCTGCTGCACGAGATGACGCCCTACCAGTCACCCTATCATGACGCTTTTGTGGTTGGCAGGCGGGCGACTGCCGTATCCCCGCGTGTCGCGTGGGATTTTTATCTGAACCTCACGCCGCAGCAGCAGGCGCGGTTGAAAGCAGGCGGTGAGGTTCTCTTTCAGGAGTTGAACGGAGTCCAGCAACAGCGGTTCCTCGCCCTGCTGATTGGCAATCGCCCCCCGCACGGCTGGCAGCGGGAAACCACACTGGGCAATTTACTGCTGGAGAAACTGCCTGCGCGCCAGCCCCCTGCGGCACGCCTGCGCCTCGAGCGCGTCCGCGAAACAATTCGCGAGCCGAACCGCGACGCCCGTCGCCGTATCCTGCAAAGCGAAAATCAGTTCTACGCACTGACGGAGTACCTGCAGAACGAGGAAGCACAGAGCTTCGAGCGCGAGCGGTTCACCGAGCGATGGACCCTTTCGCTGCGCTGGGACGACCTCGTCGTAGGATGGGAACTGACGGAGCGCGTACCCACGATTGACTGGTTGTGGGAGGAGTAGGGTCAGACAGATCTCTACTCCCCTACTTGTTCAAAATCATCTCAATCGCCTGCGCCTGCAGCTGGAAAATCTGCTGCAGTCCACCCTGCGCAAGGTCAATCAGGCGGTTCAGGCGGTCGCGTGAGAACGGCGTACCTTCCGCCGTGCCTTGTACCTCTACGAACCGCCCCCGATCGGTCATCACGATGTTCATGTCAACAGACGCCTGTACATCCTCCTCGTAGCACAGGTCTAACAGATCCTCGTTGCGCACGACGCCGACACTAATCGCCGCGACGCGCTCCTGAAACGGCAGGCGGCTGATATAGCCCTGCTGCACCATCCACTGGCACGCCTGCGCGAACGCTACGAATCCGCCTGTGATACACGCCGTACGCGTTCCCCCATCCGCCTGAATCACATCGCAGTCCAGCGTGATGGTGCGCTCGCCCAGCTGCGGCAGGTCGACGGCGGCGCGAATGGCGCGTCCAATCAACCGTTGAATTTCCATCGTGCGTCCGGTGGGGGTTCCACGCGCGATTTCGCGCTGGCTACGCTGCCTGCCCGCGCGGGGCACCATGCTGGACTCTGCCGTGACCCAGCCGCTGCCCGTGCCCTTGAGAAACGGGGGCGTCTTATCTTCCACGGTTGCGGTGATAATCACACGGGTGTTGCCCATGCTGATCAGGCACGAGCCTTCCGCGTAGGGGTGGAAGCCCGGTTCAAACTGGATAGGGCGCAACTCGTTCGCCGCTCTACCGTCCACTCGTCGCATAGCAGCGTATAGAATACCTGACGGGGCTGGCACGACGGCAGTCCACCGTCGTACCAGCGGTTCTCAACAGCCGTTGCCGAAGTTGAACAGTACGATGAGTAGATCGGCGTCATCTACACAGCCGCTGCTGTCCACATCACCTGGGCGTCGCGTGTCCTGAATACGGAAGTTGCCCGGATTGGGACTGTAAAATACATGTCCGACAGGTTCCACGATGATTCGAGCGCGCGCGCCCACCACATTCGGCACAGTCACGGTCTCGACGCCATCGTTGGGGGTGTTCGCTTTCAGCACAATCAGGCTGCCCGACTCGTAGTCCAATCCACCATCCAACGAGAGCAGAATGTTCACAGTGGACGCGATATTACCGCCACCCACCTGCCAGATGACGGACTGAGTGGAGCCGACATTCCAGTTCGCGCCGGTGGCTGGCTGCGTGACTCGGAACGCGACGCCGCTCACGGTGACCTGTGTAGTGGCAATCGCCACGCCGCCACCCCCCGCACGATTATCGCGCACCGTGCATCGAAAAGTCATTGTGCGGCTTGCGGTGGGCAGTGTCTCCCACGGGTCCGTCGAATTACTCATCACCGTCTCCAGACGTGGGAAGAAGCGCGTGGGGCTAAGCGCGGGCAGGCGCGAGCGAAACAGCGGATTGCTGTCGTACTGTTCCCAGCAGTAGGTGAGCGTGTCGCCGTCTGGGTCGTTGCCTGTGGCGGTCAGGCGGAACGGCGTGCCTTGCGGAATGCGCACAGAGCTGGGTGCGCTCACACTGGGAAGAGTGTTATTGGTGGTCGTGCGCGCCGCGCAGGAGTTGCCCACACTGCCTGTGATAAAGCCCTGCACCTCCGAGATGCTATGCGTATGGAAATAAGGGTCAGAGTAGAGCTGCACATTCTCCGAAGGATTACATACCCCTGCATAAGCCATGATGGTGCTGCCGCTGCCCGGCTCATAAGGGAAAGGCGCGACATCACCTGCGCAGAGGCGATAGGTGTGGTTCGCGTTGAACTGATGCCCCATCTCATGCGCCACATAGTCGATGTCAAAAGCGTCACCACGCGGTACATCCAGTCCAGAGACACCTACTCCCTTCTGTCCGGCGCGACACACCACACCCAATCCAGCATACCCGCCAAAGTTCCCTTGCGTCAAGACATGTCCGAAATCGTAGTTTGCAGAGCCTAACACCGAATCCAGCGTCGATTGGTTCTGGCTGCCCAAGTTCCCGAAGGAGGTGAACGGATCGGTGTTGGGGTTGGGGTAGACACGAACGTAGACCAGATTGAACCGCACGCAGAAGTCGTTCTCATACACGCCATTCACACGGTTCACGGTGGTTACAATCTGCGCCTCTGCCTGAGAGACGCCCCCAAAGTACTGCGTGTACTCACCTGTTGCATTCATCGCCAGTCGGTAGGTGCGCCGAATCTGCCCCGACTGAGGGTCGAAGGTCAGCCCGTCGCCTTCATCGTCGGAATCTTTGTGTTCCTGCACGCTGCATGGGGGACGCTGGCGTTTTGAATCACGGCGGTCATAGCAAATGTACACCTCGGGCGCTTCCGGTCCATAGGGATCAATAAACGCCGTGCTTTCGGGCGTGATAATCATCGCATGGAAGCCGTTAGGCGTAAAGTCAAGCCGTGCGGTGGCGACGGGGTTATCCACGCCCTGCGCGACGAACGTCTTGATGTCGGGGTAGCGCTTCGCCAGTTCCGGCGAGAGAATCGGCGACTCCACCACAGCGAACCGCTGGAAACTGCCGTCTGGCATTGGCAGGCTAATCACCACATGGCTGTGCCGTGCCAGCACGGTATCTTCATGGGGCGCTTGCCACAGGATACGATGCATGCGGGTCTCATCCAGTCGGAAAGATCGATAGGCGCGGAGTTCGGAGACAAGGTCATAGCCTAAGCCAGCAGTAAATACAGGAGCTGGAGTGGCTTGCCAAAGCGAGTCAGTAGACTGCTGAGCGAACACTGCTGCGATTGCGAAATGCAATAGGCTGAGCGAAACACCGAATTGCTTTCCCCAGTGCATAGTTAATCACCGTTAGGGATTATACACCAGATTTCAATCGATGCCTGTTAAAACTGCGCGATTGCCTGCAGATACCAGCCAGATCGAGTCTCGGGTGCACCTGTGTCGCGCAGATGGCGGGCGCGGTAGCGCAAGGCGAATACGCTGCGCTCGGTGGTCTGGTAGCCGATTAGCACATCCAGCGTGTAGCCGCGCACGCCGGGGCGATACTCGTGGAAGCGGCGCAGCGTGGCGAAATCCACCGCGTAAAGCCAGCGTCCGTTTTCGTGTTCAGCACGCACGTATAAGCCGACACGATTCGCGCCGATGGGGTGCCCCATAGGGAGTCCTTTATAGGAATAGGCGTAGCGTGGCGGGTGCCCGGAATCGTCGTAGACGCCGCCACCGGGCGTGCCGTCGGAGCGCACGATTTCCAGAATCAGGCGCGTGTTCGGCGCGGGATGGAGTCGTGCGCCGACGAGCGTCGCCACTTTGCGCGGGGTAATCGAGGAGCCCCCGAAAGCGGTCGGCGCACGCAGGTCGTCTATCAGCCAGAAGAAGTAGAGACGGTTCTCGGCGTCCGGCTTGTACACCACGCCCACCTCGGCCAGATAGTTGAACCAGCCAGAGCCGCGTTGGGCGTTGCTGTACCACTTCTGATAGAGATAGTAGGGCACGAGCTGGCTCACGGCGCCGCCCGGCAGCTCCAGCGCTTTGAACGCCTCTGCAAGCGAGAGCGTCCATCGCGTGTTGAAGTCACGCTCAACTCGCCGTGCGCCCCACCATGTGACCGCGTCATCTTGCTCAAACTGGCTGAGGCGCTGTTCGAACCGCCACTCGCCCAACAGAGGGATGCGCAAGGGGAACTGCACGCTCAGGTGGGGCACCGGGGGCATCTCGTCGTTCACGAGCAGTCCACCGCTGTAGCCGCCCAGCCAGCGCAAGCTGGCGTATCCTGCCTGCCAGCGCCATTCGCCTCGCTGAAGGGTCAGCAAGGCGTAGGAGACCGTGTCGAATGCGTCGGGTTTCAGCCCCTCGCGTCGACGGGCGTCGCTGAAGACCACTTCCAGCAGGGTTTGCGAGTCAATCGCCCACGCACCCACCACGCGATAGGCACCTTCGGCGGTGCGCCAATCGCTCCGGTCAGGAAATGCGAAGCCCTGTAATTCGGCGATAAGCACGGCTGCGCTCTGGGGTAGCACAGGCTCTCGGTGGAGTTTCCAGCGCGCTATCTGCCCTTCGGGACGCGAGCGGTTTCGCAAGACAGGAAGCAATTCATCCGCACTGCGTGGAATCCGCAGGATCGCGGCGGGGGTGGGCTGAGTACGCGAGAGATAGTCGTACAGTGGATCATCGCGCGTGGGGAGCTGCTGCGCCATTGCACTCGCCCCCATCAAGAGACAGCTCACCAGAGTTGCTGGGAGCCTCAACTCCGCACCGCCCTCCGCTCGTGGGTAGCTAATTTGCCTGTCGCCAGCTCCATGAGCATTGCCCGCGCCGCCTCAGGTTGTTCTTTTTCACACAGGTTCAGCAGCGTTTCCAGCTGGCTTTGCAGCCAGCGCCAGCTGGGCGCAGTATTGTTCCGCACCCGCTTAATCTTAGGATTGGGGGTGTTTTCCAGTACCTCCTGGTCGTAGAAGAGCTGCTCGTGGAGTTTCTCGCCAGGGCGCGTGCCTGTAATCACGACCTTAACATCTTGCCCTGGCACCAAGCCGTAGAGGCGAATCAGGTCATGTGCCATATCCAGAATGCGGATGGGTTCACCCATATCGAGGATGTAGATGTCCCCACGGCTGGAGAACGAACCCGCACGCAGTATCAAGTGCACGGCTTCGTTGATACTCATAAAGTAGCGCTGCATATCGGGATGTGTGATGCGCACGGGACCACCTTGTTCAATTTGCGCTTGCAGGGTAGGGATGAGGCTCCCGCGACTGCCCAGTACATTACCGAAGCGCACGATAGCGAACTCCGTCTCGCCTTCACACGCCAGTGCACTGACAATCATCTCCCCTACTCGCTTCGTCGCGCCCATGATACTGACGGGGTCGACTGCTTTATCGGTCGACACATAGACGAACTTTCGTACCCCGTGGCGTAGTGCGGTTTCTGCCATCACCCATGTGCCCAGCACATTATTCTTAATAGCTTCAATCGGGTTTGCTTCCATTAGAGGCACATGTTTGTGCGCCGCTGCGTGAAACACGAGGGTAGGCTGTTCGTGTCGGAAAACCGCCTCGATGCGTGAGGCGTCGCGCACATCGGCGATGATACATTCGGGTTCGTAGTTCATGCGGGTGCGCAGCTCATGATCGATTTGATAGATGCTGTTTTCGCCTTTGCCCAGCAGGGCGACGCTGGCGGGACCCAGATCGGCAATCTGGCGGGCGAGTTCGCTGCCGATGGAGCCGCCCGCGCCCGTAATCAGGACGCGCTCGCCTGCAATATACTCCGCCACGGGGCGCAGGTCGAACTGCACCGGCGCACGCCGCAGCAGGTCCTCGATATTGACCTCGCGGATTTGGGCGAGCTGGAAACTGTGTTCCGCCGTCGGCTGGAATGGAGGCACGATGCGCACCCGCGCGCTGGTGGCGCGACAGATATTGAAAATGCGGCGCACCACCTCGCCATCGGCGGACGAAATCGCAATAATCACATCCTGAACGCCTTGCTCTGCGACAATCTGGGGGATGTCCTGCGTTGTGCCCAGGCATGGGTACCCGTGAATATGCTTAGACTGTTTTTGCGGGTCGTCGTCCACGAAGCCCACAATGCGCAGCTCCGCCTGAGGATTGCGCCGGGTCTCGCGCATTACCACCTCACCTGTGTCGCCACCGCCCACGACCAGCGCGCGCCGACGCGGCGTCTGATTTTTGGTATACGCTAAATACCAGTCATAGAGACGCCGTCCAATTCGCGGCGCGGACAGCAAAGTTGTGGACAAAAACCCAAACAGAACCCATTCCGCAAGCGAGAAGGGACGCCCTGCATAGTGGGCAAATGCCAACATCCCAATCAAACACGCGGTGCTGATCCCCATACTCGCCTTCAGAAGACGAAATAGGTCCATAATCCCCGCGTAACGGCTATGAACTCTATACAAGCCGTATCCGAACAGTGCACCCACGCCAATCGCAGAGACGAGGGGCGCAAGCCACTGCACCATGCTCCGATCCTGCGGCGTGAACCGAAAATCCTGCACGAGACCGACGGAGACCATCAACGACGCCGAGATCAGCAGAATGTCCGTGAACACCGCCCTGAGAAACTCCGCCCAGCGTCGGGGAGGTATCTGCCGCAACCATCCTAATGTGCCCTTGTTCCGCAAGGCTTCCCTCCATAGAATTCAGTTTCCTACAAACCGCTAGCGATTGCTCGCCCTGTAAAGTATACCTACCCGTTCCGAGCCGATGCTATCCGTTTGTGGAGGGCATATCGGGTATATTTTAGAGAGCGCGGAGCGGTGCCCGAGCGGCTGAAGGGACACGACTGGAAATCGTGTAGGCTCCGAAAGGGGTGTCGTGGGTTCGAATCCCACCCGCTCCGCCATGTTTTTTTTCTTAACATCCTGTTAACGCCCCGCGCAGGTATCCTTTTCAGGGAGGCGACCACTATGCATGACCGCTACACACGCAGGGAGATTCTGAGGTTGGGCTTCGCGGGGGCGGCGGGGCTGGCGCTGACGAAACTTGC
>JAOAFW010000390.1 GCA_026416065.1 Fimbriimonadales bacterium | reverse complement strand
AGATGTGTATAAGAGACAGCAGTTCACACAACGCAGGGCGGTCGTCCGGCAAATGCTCCAGCACATCGAGCGCGAAAGCAACCTGAAACGCTTCATTCTTGAACGGCAACGCCTCCAGACGCGCCTGCACTGCTACAAGCGCGCCGCGCTCGCGGGTTAAGCGCAACGCCTCACGCTCCAGGTCAACGCCCACGGCGAACCCCTGCTGGTTTAGTTCTGCCAGCAGCGCGCCCGTGCCGCAGCCCGCGTCTAAGATTTTGCCTTTGTGGGAGGGCACGTAGGCTCGGAGCAGCTCGAGCGCAAGGCGGCGTCGCGCCACGAACCACCAGTAGTCGCCCTCACACTGATACATCCGCTGATACTCTTGGGGTTGCATCGCTTTCCCTGAGCTGACCGACGCCGGGACTACACTTGCTCCGCCGCCTGCACCGTATTCTGCAGCAGCGTGGCGACGGTCATTGGACCGACCCCGCCGGGCACGGGCGTAATCGCCGCTGCCACTCGCGCCGCCGAAGGGAAGTCCACATCGCCAACATCGCCTGTTCGTCCCGCTACACGATTGTAGCCCGCGTCGATAACCACCGCGCCGGGTTTAATCATCTCGCCCGTGATGAACTCTGGCTTGCCCACTGCCGCCACAAGTATATCTGCCTGGCGCGTGAGGGCAGGCAGGTCGCGCGTGCGGGAGTGGCAAATCGTCACCGTCGCGTTGCGATTGAGCAACATCAACGCCATCGGCTTGCCCAAAATCACGCTCCGCCCAATCACAACCGCGTGTTTGCCCTGAATGGGTATCTCGTAAGCATCCAGCAGGGTAATGATTCCGAGTGGGGTGCACGCCCCGAAAGCAGGCTCACCTGTGAGCAACGCGCCCAGTGAGGATGGTGTAATGCCGTCCACATCCTTGCGCGGGCTCAGGCGACGCAGCAGCGCCGCCTCGTCCAGTGGACTGGGCACAGGGTGTTGTATCAACACGCCATGCACGGTGGGGTCGTTATTCCACGCATCAATTTGTGATTCCAGCTCCGCCTGGGAGACGGTCGCAGGATAGTGTCGCACGACGGATCGGATCCCTACCGACTCGCACGCTTTCGCCTTCGTGCGCACGTAGGTATGCGAGGCGGGATCGTCGCCGACTAACATCACCGTTAGACAAGGAACAACCCCACGTTGACGCAACGCCTCGACGCGCGTTTTGAGCTGTCCGCGGATGCGCTGCGCAACCGCTTTGCCGTCCAGCAGTAGTGCATGCGTATCGGGTACAAAGTTTCGCGGCAACTGTTCCATCGTGCGGATTATACCTCGCAACGAATCCGGCTCTCCCCCACGAAGTTGACATTGAACCCTCGTTTGCAACAGAAACTCGGGTTTGAGTAGCGGCGAGTCCGATTCCCTGCTGAGAGTGTCCAGACCGCACCTGTAGAGCCGTGTGGTTTTCAACCGTCATGGGGCGGCAGTCCTCTACTGACGGGTAAAATCTATCGATGACTCGTGAAGCGTTTCGGGAGCGGCTTGCACAGGGCGCGCTCGTTGCGGACGGTGCGTTGGGCACAGCGCTCGCGCTACGCGGTGTCCCCCAGCCCTATGAACTGGCGAACCTGACGCATCCCGAAGTGGTGCGTGCCCTGCACCGTGAGTATTACGAGGCGGGCGCACGACTGATTGAGACCAACACGTACTACGCAAATCGCGTGCGTCTGCTAAACCTGCCTGAGCGCTCGAGCGAAGCCCCCACGGCTTACAGCCTGCCCGAACAGTTCGGCTCGCCTGAGGATCTGGTACGACGCATCAACGTCGAGGCAGTGCGCCTCGCGCGCGAGGCGGTTGGCGAGGACGCGCTGGTGTTTGGCGCAGTGGGTCCCGTGGGCAAACCGCTGGAACCGATGGGTGAAGTGCGCCTTGAAGAAGCGGAGCAGGCGTTCGAGGAACAGATTCGTGCCCTCCTGGAAGGCGGTGTGGACGGGCTGATTCTGGAAACTTTTATTGACTTACAGGAACTCGCGCTGGCGGTTCGCGTCGCTCGTCGCCTTGCGCCCGACATCCCAATCATTGCCTCCAAAGGCTTCGTGGAAGACGGCGAAACGTTGATGGAAGGCTTGCCCGAGCGCTTCGCCGAGCAGATGCAACAGATCGATGTGGACGTTGTCGGGGGGAACTGTATTGTGGGACCGCAGCGGATGCTCGACATCGTGCGGATGATGGCGGACGCAACCGAGCTGCCGATTAGCTCCATGCCAACACCCGGCTTGCCCCAACTCGTGCGCGGGCAGGTGGTGTACGATATTCACCCTGATTATTTTGGCAAGTATGCGGCGCGACTGGTGGAGGCAGGTGCGGTGATTGTGGGAGGCTGCTGTGGCACGACGCCCGATCATACCCGCGCTGTCGCGCACCATGTGCGTGGGCTGCAACCCAAACGCACTGCAGCGATGAGACCTGCCCGAGCGCGCGAGCGCAAGCCTCAGGAAGAGCTTCCCACCGCCGAGCCGTCGCGCCTGTCCCAGCTGCTGGGCAAAGAGCGCGTCATCACCGTCGAGCTTGACCTACCGCGCGGGCTAAAAATCCAGAAAGTAATCGAGGGCGCGCGCCTACTGAAAGAGCACGGTGTGCACCTGATTGACATCTCCGATGGCGCGCGGGCGCGACTGCGGATGAATGTAATCGCCACCGCGCATATCGTGCAGCGCGAAGCGGGAATCGAAGTGATGATGCACTTTGCCTGCCGAGACCGCAACCTTTTGGCGATCCAGTCCGACCTGTTGGGGGCGCACGCACTGGGCATTCGGAATGTGTTGGCGATTACGGGCGACCCCGCTCAGATTGGCGACTACCCCCCTGCAACCAGCGTGTTCGATGTGGACGCGGTGGGACTGGTGCGTATCCTGCACCGTTTCAACGAGGGGCGTGATTTGGCAGGCAACAGCATCGGCGTCAAGGCGAACTTCACCATCGCTGCCGCCTACAACCCTCTTGCTCCTGATATAGACGCTGAGAACGAACGCCTACGCCGCAAAATCGAGGAGGGCGCGCACCTCATCTATACACAACCTCTGTTTGAAATGCCCGTCGTGGAGCGCACGGCGCAACTGCTGCAGAAACTTGGTGTTCCCTGGTTTGTGGGTGTGTTGCCCCTGCGCAGCGCACGCCACGCCGAGTTCATGCATAACGAGGTGCCCGGTATCCGTATCCCGGAGCCAATCTTAAGGCGCATGAGCGAAGTCCCCGAGGACACCGCACTGCAAGTCGGGCTGGAAATCGCCCAAGAATTCGTGCGTGAGGCGGGCGTTTACGCGCAGGGGATTTACCTGATGCCCCCTGCGGGCAACGCTCAGATTGCGTTGCAAGTAATAGCGGTTTTGAAATAGTGGCTATGGGCTATATTTAGTGCAGGGCTTGGGATTATCCGGATGTGTATGGAATAACCCCTTTGTGAGGCGACAGTGGCTGCGTGACTGGGGCTATCCCCTTTTTTGGGGCGCGGTAGCGGGGCTGACGGTGTTCAGTGCCGCAGCGTTTGCCCTGAATTTGTTTTCTCGTGAGGCGAAAGCGATTATCCAACAGGAGTTTTACCAGACCCTGCTCAACACTGCTTTAGCCGCAGCAACCACTGTCGACCCGGTGCTACACCAGACGTTCAGTCCCGGTGAGGAAGATACCGAGAAGTACCAGAACGCCATCAAACCGCTTGCGAAAATTCAGGCGACTAATCCTAAGATTAAATTTATCTACACTTATGCCCGTAAAGAGGGTGAAATTTATTTCGTATTAGATGCGACACCGCCCGGTGACAACGATGGTGATGGCGTAGAGGACAAATCTTATATCGGTGATTCATATCCTCAAGCTTGCCCTCGGATGCACGCCGCAATCATTCAGGGAAAGCCCCAAACGACAGGGATTGTAACGAGTCCTTGGGGCGACTATGTATCCGCTTATGTTCCAGTGCGGAACGCTTCAGGTGAGGTAGTGGGTGCACTGGGGGTAGATATCGCAGCAGAAGAGTATTTGGCAACTCTGGATGTCGTGACTGGTGTTTATCGAGGTTATGTTTTATTGGCTGCTGTGTTTGCTCTCTTGATTGGACTGGCGGTCTGCTTTGGGTGGCGTTATCGGCAGGGAACCGTAGCACGCCTGCAGTTCCACACAGCGGCGCAGCGTATTCATGCTCAGGCGCTACGCCGTGCTTTACAAGGTGAGCCAGCGTGTCAGATTTTGCACGATGCGTGCGCCGAATTAGAGCGGGTACTCCCCTATGTGCGCTGCACCCTCGCGGAGGTACGAGAGGGATGCTATTGGCTGTTTGCCGCGCCCAGCATGCCCGCGTCGATTAAGGAAGCATTGAACGGAACTTTTCTGACTCCTACCACCGGTTCCTGTGGTGCTGCAACGCACCACAAAATGCGTGTTATCGTCGAGGACATCGAGACGCATCCTCTCTGGCGCGATCATGCCTTTTTGGTGCGTCCGTTAGGGTTGCGTGCCTGCTGGTCTCAACCATGCTTCGATAGTGAAGGTGCCGTGATTGGTGTGCTGGCGTTCTATTCTGAACAAGCACGTGCTCCCCAGCCACACGAAACATTACTGCTGGAACAGCTGGCTGCGCTGGCAAGTATGCTGCTGCAGTACGAGCGCCAACAACAACAGATGCGCTATATCAATCACTTGCGTCAGCAAGTACTCGAGCACGCACCTGTAATTGTGTTTGCTTGTGATGCTCAGGGGAATCTGGAGCTGGCGGAAGGCGCTGCGCTCCAGTCAATCACGGTTCATACGCCAGTCGATTCGCTTACCAGTATTAATGTTCTGGAAGCGAGTGCCTCGCTACCCGACATCCACAATGACTTTTGTCGTGCCCTTCAAGGCGAGATGCTCACGACCGAGCGTGAGTGGATGGGACGCTACTATCGCACCTACTACTCGCACCTGTACGACGAGCAGGGAAATCTCAAAACGCTGGTGGGCGTCTCGATTGACCAAACGGAGCATGTAGAACTGCTGCGCCGCGTGCAAGAGCGCGAGCAGTACCTGAATTCCTTGCTCTCAGTGCTACCCGATATACTGTGTGTGATTGACAAACACGGCACCTACCACGAGGTTTATGCCCCTGGTGAGAGCCGATTCAGCGTGCCATGCTCCCCCGATTCAGGCACTCGTATCCGTGACTATTTGCCCCCTGAATTCACCGAACAGGCGATGCGCCCTGTGTATTTTGTCCTCGAGACAAAACAGCCTTTTGTGTGGGAGTACACTTTGTCGGTCCAGGGTGAGAAGCGTTTCTATGAAGCGCGCTATGTACCCTATACGGATGACCGAGTGGTGATCCTGATACGCGATGTGAGCGAAAGTAAAGTCGCCCACAAACTGCTGGAAGAGACCAACCAGCGGCTGGAGCGCGCCCTGCTTGAGGCGCACGAAAATGCGATGCGCGCAGAAGCTGCCAGCCGTGCTAAGTCGGAGTTCCTCGCGAACATGAGCCACGAGATACGAACACCCCTGAACGGTGTTCTGGGGATGGTGCAGCTACTGGAAGACTCACCACTCACACCCGAACAAGAGGAGTTATTGCACACGCTCAAGAACAGTGCACATCACTTATTAAGATTGCTAACTGATATTTTAGACCTGTCTAAGATTGAGGCTGGTAAGATGACGCTGGAGCAGGTTCCGACGAATCTGCATGAGCTGATGCGGGATGCGACAGCGCTGTTTACCGGGCGCGCCTACGAGAAGGGGTTGAGCCTTCGAATAGAAATTGACCCAAACGCGCCTGAATGGATACTGGGCGATCCTGTACGCCTGCGCCAGATTGTAGCCAACTTTCTCAGCAACGCCATCAAATTCACACACGGTGGGACAATAACTCTGCAGGTCACGCTGAGTTCTACCTATCCACAAGGTATCTGGATTGGAGTGCAGGATACGGGCATTGGGATCCCCGCGCATAAACTGGACACTCTGTTTGAGCCTTTCACTCAGGCGGATAGCTCCACCACACGCAAGTACGGCGGCACGGGGCTGGGATTAGCCATCAGTAAAAAACTTGCGGAAATGATGGGCGGGCGTATTGGGGTAGAAAGCGACGAGGGCATCGGTAGCCTCTTCTATGTAGATCTACCACTGCCTGCCACAGCCCCACCCCAGCCTCAGGTAGCAATGGAAGAGAAAACCCTGCCTGTAGCGTTCCCTGACAAGCGTGTCTTAATCGTGGAAGACAATGAGGTGAATCTTAAGGTTGCGACGCGTCTACTGGGTAGACTTGGAGTCCAGGTCGATGTCGCCGTGAATGGGATAGAAGCGGTGCAGAGAGCGACCGAAGTTGCCTATGACCTAATCATTATGGACTGCCATATGCCCGAAATGGACGGCTACGAAGCAACATCCATATTGCGCCAACGGGGTATTGAAACGCCTGTTGTCGCGTTGACGGCAAACGCCCTTGAGGGCGATCGCGAAAAGTGCATTGCCTGTGGCATGAACGACTACCTGAGCAAGCCAATTCAGGCAGAAAAACTGCGTGAGACGCTGGCGCGCTGGCTGGGCGACTCGAACGGGATGTCCCAGTCCAGTGCGGCATAACGGAGGTTGGTAAACATGCTCAACGAAACGTATTTGCACGAGGTTGCTGGAGGCGATCCCGAGTTTATCGCTGAGATACTCAGCGATTTTTTGGCACAGACACCGGAACTGATTGCCCAGATAGAGGCGGCTGCACGGGTAGGTCATCCTGACGCGCTGAGTAGAGCCGCCCATACACTCAAAGGGAGTGCGCGTTCAGTGGGTGCAGACGAGTTCGCCGAGATCGCATTTCAGCTTGAGCTCGCGGGCAAGCAAGGCGACTTGGCGAACGCCCCCGACACGCTTCAACGTCTCAAGGCGTACTGGGATCAGCTCGCGGATTGCCTGCAGCAACGGACAGCCTAATCACTCATGGCGCAATGCTTCCACTGGGTCGCGCTGCGCTGCACGGTAAGCGGGCATCACGCCAAACAGGAGCCCCACCAGCCCACAGACCGCCAGCGCGAGCGCGACTGTGCCGCTTGTCACCAGCGGGGTCAGCACCGTGAACCGGTCAATGAGCGCACAGACACCCCATCCTACGACCACCCCCATCAGTCCGCCAACCAGCGCAATAAGAAACGCCTCTATCAGGAACTGCCAGAAGATGTCTCGCTGTTGTGCGCCCACTGTCTTGCGAATGCCGATTTCGCGCACGCGCTCCGTCACACTCATCAGCATCACATTCATCACGCCAATCCCGCCCACCACCAGCGCAATAGAAGTAATCCCTGTGAGCGCGACAGAGACAATCTGCAACAGGGTGAACAGGCGGCTCAAAAGCTCCTCCTGCGTGAGTACCGAGAAGTCCTCGCTGCCTCGGTGGCTGTGTAATACCGCTGCCTTAATCTGCGCCTGTATCTGTGTGGGGTCGATCTCTGGCGTGGTTTGGGCGATTACCCGATGGATTTGCTGGCTGCCCATCGCGCGCTGGAGGGCGCGAATGGGCGCGTAGATGGCAAACTCGAAACCGCCACTGCCCAGCAGCGAGCGATTCGTATCCTCCGCTGTGACGCCCACCACCGTGAACGGCTTGCCGTTCAGCAGGACTGTTTTGCCTACCGGGTTTATGCTGCCGAAGAGCTGCTCTGCGGGCTTGGGACCCAGAATGCAGACGAACCGCTCGGCTTCGGCGGTGGTGAAGAAGCGCCCGTATTGGAGCGTGTGGGGACGCATCTCGAACCATTCGGGCGTAGTACCCAGTATCAGCGCAGCGTCTGCCCAGCGGTCGTCGCGTTGCGCCCCGCCCGCCACGAACATAATCGGCGCAACACGGCGCACGCCCGGCACTTGCGCCACCGCGCGGATGTCGCTCTCACGCAGTGTACTCAGCCCGATAAAGCTCATTGGGTTGAATGGATTCTCAGGGCTGAGCCTGCCCGGCAGCACAATCACGAGGTTCACCCCAAGCGCCTCGACCTGTGCCACCACATCGCGCTGCACACCCTTGCCCAGCGAGACCAGCACGACAATCGCTGCGACGCCCACCGCCATCCCCAAACCGCTGAGCAGCGTGCGCCGCGGGGTCATCCAAATCGATTCCAACGCTGCTTGGAAACTTTTTTTCAACATCGTTCGTATACCTTAGTGAAGGAATTCGGTGGCTCGCTCCGAAAAATACCCGTTGTAGGCCGGCACGGGGATTAAAAATTTCAGACCGATGTGCCATAATATTAAGTGGGAACGAGTTCACCTTCCTTCCTTGGGGGTGGCAGGCTTTGCTCTCCTTTCACTGCCACCCTCCTTTTTATCCCCCCTTGAAACTTTCGGGCACGATTTGGGGTATAATTGCCGTAGACGAGGCGCCGTACCCAAGTGGCTAAGGGGAAGGTCTGCAAAACCTTTATTCGTGGGTTCGATTCCCACCGGCGCCTCCATGCGTTAACTTCTGCTGGCGTTCCCATTTTGCGATGGTTGCTCCTCAATCACTTCCACAGGCGCGTGTAGCCACTGTCCATCTACGTAAACACTGATCACGCCCCGTCCGGGACGCAACGCGCGGAACCTGCCCCACTGATCAATAAAGCCCAAGCTACCTGCGCCCCAGACGGCTTCCCAGGTGGAGACTGCCTGCTCGCCACGCATCAGGCGGAAGCGAGTCTGCTCGCCCACTTTGAGGGTGGCTTGGGGCGGCTCGATGCGGTAGTTGGTGTAGCGGGGCAGGGAGGGGCGTTGCGCGTCGTCATACACCAGCCATGCGTTGGAGACGGGGCGTTCCGTGCCATCGGAAGGGCTGTTCACTAACATGTTACGCACGACCAGGGTGGTGGAACCGCCGCCATCCAGGTTAATCGCGTCCACTGCGCCGTAGCGCGCCATAATTTGTGCCAGTTCGCTCAACGTTGCGCCCTGACTTTGGGGCTGACGCCCGTCGACCGTGACCCAGATGACCTCGCCCTGCGCCGTGCGTCCCACAGCGGTACGTGGGTGGCGTCGCTCAACGAAAGTTTGTAGGTTGAAGCCGCCTCCTTGCTCGTTCGGTGTCAGGATCTTCCCGTTACGGATGAGCCACGGTCCGCCGGCAACAGCTTCCTGCACGGTGCGCCACTGTGCCGCACCGTCACCTTGCAAATCAACGCGAATTGTCACGCGCTCTCCCGGCTGAAGGGCACGCAGGAACTCGGCGGCTGCGCCCGTGCCGATGAGTGCGCCGCCGGTAGCGGAGATGGGGGCGGAACTCCCCTCGTTCACCTCGCGCACAACCGCTTGCACCGTCGCGCCCACACGCACGGGGCGCGGCAACGCTTCCAGCACGACAGCGACGCCGCGTCCCGCCGCCTGCGCGGTCGTGCCGAAGAACGGCGTGAACAACACCATATCACCCTCGGCTTTCGCAGTGCGATTCAGCCCTGTAATCGCCAACCTCGCGCCGTCGGGGCGGGTCACGTCCGCGTCTAAAATGGGGTCGCCCATCACCACCTGCCCTGTCGCCGTCCAGCCCACACCCGGTCTACCCGGAAACGGCTCGCTGACCAGCTCGCCGTTCACGATGCACAGCCCCAACGGGTCGCCCCCATCGAAAAAGTCGGCATTAATCGCGGCAATAGCGCGATGCCGCCACGCCATTCGGCTGGTCAGCTCACGCCCGCGCAGCGTGCCCTCTGTCGCTACCACGTCGTTGCCCAACGTGGAGCGGAAACTGACCGCCCGTGCCGGCGTAATCCGAACGCCTTGTATTGCCAGAGGCGGATCAGGGGAAATTTCCTGAAATAACACGAGATGGGGGCTGATACGCTTCTCGATTTTTTCTATTTTCGGCGCTTGCAACGCGGGTGCAAACGCCCACAGCAGGACCCATAGCAACGCCCACAGGCATACACGGCTGGCTCGCATCACGCGCAATTGTACCTGAGGCGCGAACCTAACCCAACAATCGTCGATACAACGGCACGGTTTGCTCGACCGTGTGGCGGATATGGAGCCGATCTGCCGTTTGCAAAGCGTTCTGCGAAAGTTGTTGTGCCAGCCCCTTGTCTTGCAGTAGTCGCAGGGCAGCGTATGCCAGCGCGTCAGGGTTTTCAGGCGGCACCAGCAACCCTGTGCGCTCAGGTTCTATCAGGCGGCGCATCGCGGGGATGTCGGTCGCCACTACGGGTAGTCCGCAGGCGATGGCTTCCATCGTCGACAGCCCCAGCCCGGCGTCCCGCGCGGGAGCGAGCAGCACATCCGCCGCCGCATACAGCTCCTCCACTGCGCTCCAGTAGCCGAAGAAGCGCACATGGTGCGGACGACGGCACCGCGCTACCAGCCTCACCAGGCGCGCGTTGTCGGGTCCGTCGCCCGCCAGCCACAGGTCCGCATCCGGAAACTGTTCCCAGATGCGCTCCATCGCCTGAATCGCTATGTCGAACCCCTTGTGGCGCATAAAGCGTCCCACACAGAGCAGGACAGGTCGCTCTATGGGCACAAGGAACTGTTCCCGCATCGCGTCGCGTCGCGGTAGCTTCTCGAAACGCTCCAGATCGATACCGCCTTGTACGACCTCGACCCGCGCTTCGGGCACACCGCCGCGCACCAAGCCCGCTTTGACCTGCTCGGAAACGGCGGTGATAATCCGTGGATGTTTCGCAATCCATCGCCAGAGGGCGCGTACCAGGGCGCTCTGGCTTAGCAGGAGATGATGTACCGTCCATAACCAGGGATAGTCGCACCTCAGTGCCCACGCGCAAATCCAGCCTGCACGCACCCCATGGCAGTGGACGAAAGGGAACTCAGCGGCACGCTCTCGGAGAGCGCGTACAGCACGCGAGTCGGCAATCAGCCCGACGCGATCGCGAATGAAGTCGGGTCCCGTCAGCATGGGAGCATAGCCGAACTCAGGCAGGAACTTGATGAGCCCCTGCACGTGGCGCAGCATGCCACTGCTGCTGGGGCGCACGACAATCAACACGGGCGTCCGGGCGCGTCCGTTCTCGCGCTCGGTGAACTCTTCAGGCAACAGGGTCGGTCGCTCCAGCAGCAAGCTGCTCATCGGGGTACGGGCGTCGCCTCCAGAATACTGGTCAAGATTCGATCTGCATTGAGCCCTTCTACTTCCGCTTCGGGTTTGAGAATCAGGCGATGGCGCAGCACCGGCAGCGCCATTTGTTTCACATCGTCAGGGGTCACAAACCCGCGTCTACGGAGCGCCGCCAGCGCCTTGCTTACCAAGAGCAGGGCAATACCAGCGCGGGGGCTTGCGCCTACCAGAAGATATTCACTTTGGCGCGTGCGACGCACAATCTGTAAGATGTAGTCGCGTACTTCGTCGCGCACTTCCACTTCGCGCACAGTCGCTCGAATGCGCTCCAGCTCCTCGGCGCCCATCACGGGCGTTAGCCCCACCTGTTCCAGCTGATGCGAGCGAAAGCCCTCGTCGTGGAGTTTGAGAATCGCGCGCTCTTCGTCCTCGGCGGGGTAGTCCATCACCACCTTGAGCAGGAAGCGGTCTAACTGGGCTTCGGGCAGTGGATAGGTGCCTTCGTACTCGATAGGATTCTGCGTGGCAAATACCATGAAAGGCTTGGGCAGCGCGTGCGACACGCCGTCGATGGTGACCCTGCGCTCCTCCATCGCCTCCAGCAGAGCGGACTGCGTTTTGGGCGGCGTGCGGTTCACTTCGTCTGCTAAGATGATATTGGCGAAAATCGGTCCATAGCGCACACGAAACTCGCCCGACTGAGCGTCGTAGATTGTTGTACCGATAAGATCAGAGGGCATCAAGTCGGGTGTGAACTGTACGCGACGGAACTGTAGTCCAAGCGTTTGCGCGATGACGCGCACCAACAGCGTTTTGGCAATCCCGGGAACTCCCTCAATGAGGATGTGTCCATCAGCAAGCAGGGCGCACAATGCTTGTTGCACCACGCCCTGCTGCCCGATAATCACGCGCCCTATCTGTTCCTCCACGCGCTGCAGCGCGTCGCCAACCTGATCTACTGCGACCACGCTTCAGTACCTCGGATCGTGATGGAAGTGGTGGTGCGTCTCCAGCCAGCGGATGGTGCCGCTGCGCGAACGCATCACGACAGAGTGGGTAATCGCGCCCCAGCCGGTGTAGCGCACGCCGCCGAGCAGGTTGCCGCCCGTGATTCCGGTCGCCGCGAACACCACGTTGCCCCATGCGAGGTCTTCCATAGTCAGCACGCGATCGACATCGTCCGTACCCAGCAGTTGCTTGGCGCGTTCGCGCTCCTGTTCGTTGCGAAAGACCAGTCGCGCCTGAATCTCGCCGCCCATGCAGAGCGCAGCAGCAGCGGACAGTACGCCTTCCGGCGCGCCACCGATACCCATCAGCACATCGATCTCACCCTGCGGATCTAATGCCTCCAGCGCGAGCGACAGGTCGCCATCGGAGACCAGACGAATCCGTGCACCTGCCTGCCGAATTTCGCGAACTAATTGCTCGTGACGGGGGCGGTCAAGCATGCCCACCGTTAGGTCTTGCACTTCTTTGCCCAGGCTTTTGGCGATGACCTTTAAGTTCATGCGTGGGGGCAGGGTGATGTCCACCGCGCCTTTAGCGGCGG
>JAOAFW010000303.1 GCA_026416065.1 Fimbriimonadales bacterium | reverse complement strand
CTCCGTCGGAATCAGAAAGAAAAAACCCACCGCCGCGAACGACAGATACAACGAGAACATCGTCATCTGGTCATAGGGCGGCGTCGTGAAGTAGTCCTTAAGCGGATAAACCAGTGTGATTTCGGGAATCGTGGGGATATTGCGATGTAAGCCGTTTAGCGTGAACACGAAAATCGGCACGAGCGCGCCCAGCCAGAACAGGCGGTTGCTGAAAAACTCGCCCCCGCGCATCAGTTCGAGCGGCAACTGCACCAGCGGGAACGAGAGGCGTTCGTTTTCCACCCACTGCTTGCGCAGCAGCACGCTGATACACAAGAACGCGGTGAACACCGCGCCGATTAGAATCAGCCAGCGTGCGGTGGAGGCAATCCACGCGCCCCACGGTATCGGCTCGCCAAAAGGAATGCGCTGGTAGAACCACTTCACGAGCGGTTCGGGCTGTGGCTCGGCGGGGTTCCACGGGAACAGCGCGGGATTGAGCAAGGGAAAATACAGCTGCGCCCAGTTGTTGCCCTCGGCATAGTAGCTTACCCCCACCTGCACAGGCAACAGTCGTTCCATCACACCACGCGAGGCAATCATCGCACTGAACAGCATCATCACGAACACGACGGCAAGTTCAGGCGTAGTAAGCGCGGCGCGCGGGCGAACCCTCGCAATCAGACGATTGAGCAGCACCCCCACAAACAGCAGCGCAATCACGGCAGGCGGGAGCTGCATCATGCCGATTTGGATCGTCTGCGCCACCAACTCCGCCGCCGCTACAACCACCGACGCCGCTGCAGAACCGATTAGCCCAATTAAGAGCGCGCGTCCGATGCGTATTGGGGGACGCGCCGTCATTGCCAACCGGGCTTCGTGCTGCTCCTTGAGGAGTGCCATCAAACCGTTCCGTTTCGCCGAAACGGGGCGAATTCCTGTAGGCGATAACCACAGGATCGTGAGGTTTATCGCGCGACTCAGTACGATGGCGCGGACGCCGAGGCAAAATCATCCCGTTTTTCGCCTTCATTCTCTTAATCCTTATTTTACCGGATAGGTTCACATTGGGCGCAAGAAGAGACAAAACTGGAAAAAGGATGTTGCGAGAAGGTACCGGTGTTCGGTGGGCTTATGAGGCAGGAAATGTGTCGAACTTCTCGAAGTAAGTGTCTGCAGGAGAACACTCATGCGACGGATAGCATGCTGGCTACTGGGATTGATAGTCGTTCCTCTATGGGCGGACATTTCGTTTGGCGGCTCGCCGAGCGCGGGCATGGGCGGCGCAGGCTTGGCGGTTGTCCGACGCCCGACGGCGCAGTCGTTCCAGAATCCCGCGGTGATTGCTTATGTGCAGGGCTTTCGCCTGGGCGCAGGGAACATCGACACAACCTCGCAGGGCGCATCACTGAGCAATTTGATAGACGACCTCGAGTTTCGTCAGGGGAGTGCAGCGGATATAGCAACCGCTGCTGGTTTGCTGCGTAAATATGCCCGCGAGGACACACGGTTGCTCGTCACGGGTGACTTTGGATTGATTGTGAGTGGTTTTAGCGTCTCGGTGGGTGGGATTCTCGACGCTCGCCTGCTTCCGAATACGCCCTTGCAAAACTGGGCACGCACCGACGGAAACATCAACAATATCCCCGCCAATTCGCGTGCGGACGTGATTGCGATTGGCGTGGTCAGCCTGCCTGATGTCACTACAGGATTCAAGCTACCCTCCGAGCAAGGCGACCTTGCCGTCGGGGTGCGCCTGCGCAACCTGAAGTTCTACTACACTCATTATTCTGCTAATCAGGCGCAGCTTCAGGCGGGGCAGAACGCCACACGCGCTCCTGAATT
The DNA here is from genome assembly GCA_026416065.1 of Fimbriimonadales bacterium. Taxonomy (GTDB): domain Bacteria; phylum Armatimonadota; class Fimbriimonadia; order Fimbriimonadales; family GBS-DC; genus GBS-DC. The sequence goes on along the minus strand of JAOAFW010000303.1, from coordinate 3,391 downwards.
GCAGGGACGCGACTACTTAGAGCGCAGTGCAACAGGCGTTGACCTCGGCTTCCTGTGGCGTCCCACAGGCGACAAAACTTACACGCTCGCGCTGGTCGTGGAGAACTTTGTGGAGCCGAATATCCGCTTTCAGGCGACCGATCGAAATGGCACCCTGTTCAACTTCAAGCCGCTCAAGCGTACCTATAACGCCGGTCTCGCCGTCGAGCTGGAAACAGGCTCTCTCGTCGCACTGGACTTCATCGATATCGGCAACAGCGCGGGCAAGGGCGAGATTCGGTTGGGTTATGAGCAGCGTATTGGGCGCGGGCTCGCCCTGCGCGGCGGATACGCTTCTAAAACCGGCTGGACTGCAGGGTTGGGGATCGGCGGCTTCAACCTCGCCTACTCAGATACACTGCCCGTTGTTGTGTCGCGCACGCTGAACTTCTAACGATGCCGTTCATCGCACGCAACCCATACACGGAAGAGTTGATTCGAGAGTACCCATCTCTGGACTGGGACTCTATCGAGGCGCAGTTAGCGACGGCGCGGCTCGCGTTCTTGCGCTGGCGTGAGACGACCTTCGCTGAGCGCGCCCGTGCCCTTCAAGCCGTCGCCAAAAACCTGCGCGAGAACCATGACGACTATGCCCGCCTGATTACGCAAGAGATGGGCAAACCCATCAAGCAGGCGCGGGCAGAAGTGGAGAAATGCGCTCGGGGACTGGACTACTTCGCCCAACATGCCGAAAGCATGCTCAGCCCCATTGAGGTGCAGACCGAAGCCCATAAAAGCTACGTGGCATTTCAGCCGCTCGGGGTGCTCCTGGCGATTATGCCGTGGAACTTTCCGTTCTGGCAAGTGGTGCGTTTTGCTGCGCCCGCGCTGGCTGCAGGTAATGTGGTCGTCCTCAAGCCCGCGCCGAATACCCCGACCTGTGCGCTCGCGCTGCAGGAAGCATTCGACGCAGCGGGGTTCGAATTCCCGTTGCTTTACACCCTCTTCGCCGAGGTGGAGGTCATCCCTGAAATTATCCGTCACCCTGCGATTGCGGGCGTGACCTTCACGGGCAGTACCCGCGCAGGACGCGAGGTCGCCAAAATCGCCGGAGAATCGCTCAAAAAGTGCGTGCTGGAACTGGGTGGCAGCGACCCCGCCCTCATTTTGCCCGACGCGAACCTCGATGTCGCAATCGCGCAGTGCGTGCAGGGACGCTACCAAAACTCCGGACAGAGCTGCATCGCCATCAAACGCTTCATCGTGGATGCACTGGTCTACGAGGAGTTTCTGGAGCGGTTCATTGAGCAAAGCCGGCTCCTGCTGATGGGAGACCCGATGGGCGAGGAGGTAGACATCGGACCGATTGCCCGTGCCGACCTGCGCGAGAACCTGCATCGTCAGGTGGAAGAAAGCCTCAGCATGGGCGCGGTGGTGAATCTCGGCGGTAAAATCCCTGAGGGCAAAGGCTACTTCTACCCTCCTACAGTGCTGAGCAACATCTCGCCCGAGATGCCCGTGTGGAACGAGGAGACTTTCGGACCCGTCGCGCCCATCTATCCGGTGAACAGTCGCTACGAGGCAGTGCAGGTTGCCAACGCCTCGAATTACGGTCTGGGCGCGGAGGTGTTCACTGAGAATCTGCGATTGGGCGAGGATCTGGCGCACCATCGTCTGGAAGCCGGCAACTGTTTCGTAAACCACTTTGTATTTTCCGACCCACGCCTGCCGTTTGGAGGGGTCAAAAACAGTGGTTTCGGGCGCGAGCTGGGGCTGTTCGGAATACGCGAGTTTGTGAATGTGAAAACGGTGTATCTTGCATAACGTACCCACCCCGGTCATACCCACCGCTACATATTTCTAAGAAAATCTCAGGGATACATCTCGCGTTTCTGAATGCTCAACGACGCCCTTCGGCTTCCTTAGAATCCCCAAAATCTCGGGATCAGCAAAGTTGCCAGGATCCAGAACAGGATATTGAGCGGCGCGCCTACCCGCACGAAATCGCTGAACTGATACTGCCCTATACCAAACACCATTGTGTTCGTCTGATAGCCGATGGGGGTCATAAAGCTCGCGGAGGCGGCGTAGGCGACGGCAAACAGGAACGGACGCGCGTCCACCCCCAGCGCGGCGGCGACCTCAATCGCCAGCGCCGCCATCAGCACCGCCGTCGCGTTGTTGGACATCACCTCCGTAATCAGCGAGGTGAGCAGATAGAAGCCCGACAGCGCGACGATGGGTCCCAGCGCGCCCAGCGGCGCGACGACGGTGGTCGTGAGCCAGCGCGCTGCGCCCGTGGTCTCCATCGCCGCGCCCAGCCCCAGCATCGCCCCCAACATAATCAGCAACCGCCAGTCGATGGATTGCACTGCCTCGTCGGGCTTCAAGCAGCCCATCAACACCATCAGCAGCGCGCCCGTCAGCGCAGTCACGGAAGTCGGATACCACCCCATCGAGGCAATCGCCACTACACCCACCATAATCAGCCCCGCGAGCAGCGCCTTGAGCGGGCGTGGGCGCGCCGCCTCCGTCTGCGAGACGAAGATGAAGTCGGGCAGGCGCAATAGCTCAGGCAATCGTTCGCGCTCTACCTGCACCAGAATCGCGTCGCCCGCTCCCAGGGGCGTGTCGGCGAACTGCTCCAGCGCCATCTCCTGACGGTGGCGCAGCGCAAGCACCGTTGCACCGAACCGGTTGCGGAACCGACTACTGCGCAAAGTCTCGCCGACCAGCGACGAACTCGGCGTCAACACGAGTTCCACCAGCAACGGCGGCTCGGTTTCAGCGTGCGCCTGCTCGTCGGCGACCAGTTTCAGCCCATACGCGCCCTGCAGCTGCTGCAGACGCTGCAGATTGCACCGCACACGCAAAATGTCGCCCTCTTGCAAAACCCGATCGGGCAGGGGTAGCAGGCGCACATCGTTGCGCCAGATGTCCAACACCTCCAAGCCCAGATCCCTGACGAAATCGGCGTCCATCAGGCGTCTGCCGACGGCCTTGGATTTCTCGGTGAGTTCAACTTCTGTGATATACGCGCTCAGGCGGTAGGCATCGGCGGGGTCGGCGGCAGGACGACGCTCTGGCAACAGGCGCATGCCAATCGCGAACAGATATGCCAGTCCTGCCACCGTAAATATCAGCCCCAGCGGTGTGAACTCGAACATCCCCAGCGGCGCAATCCCGCGTTCCTGTGCCACACCATTCACAATCAGGTTCGTGGAAGTGCCAATCAGCGTGCAGACCCCACCCAGCATCGCAGCGTAGGAGACGGGCAGCAGCAGGCGTGAGGGGCTGAGCCGCGCCGTTTCCGACAACGCCAGCGTCAGGGGAATAAACAGCGCGACGACCGCCGTGTTGTTCACGAACGCCGAGAGGAACGCCGTAAATATCCTGTCTCTTATACACATCT
>JAOAFW010000250.1 GCA_026416065.1 Fimbriimonadales bacterium | reverse complement strand
GGTTCCTTCTGTTCACGCTCTACCCCATCCTCGCCACGCTCTACTTCAGCTTCACGGACTATACTGTGTTGGGCGTTCCGCGCTGGGTGGGCTTGCAGAACTATCAGAGCCTACTCGCCGACCGCGACTACTTCTGGAAGTCGGTGGGCAACACGCTGTTTATTATGATTGAGGTGCCGCTGGGCATTGTGCTGGGGATTGGGCTGGCGTTGCTGTTGAACCTGTCGCTGCGGGGTCAGGCGGCGTATCGCGCGATGTTCTACCTGCCGTCGGTGGTGCCTGCGGTCGCGACGGCGTTCCTGTGGGTGTGGGTGTTGAACCCCCAAAACGGCTTGGCGACGCCTTTGAACGCCGGGCTGAATCAGCTCGGATTGTCCTCTATCAACTGGTTCACCGACCCTGCCACAGCGAAGTGGGGCTTTATCGTGATGGACTTGTGGGCGATTGGCAGCGTGATGGTCATCTATCTGGCAGCGTTGCAGGGCGTGCCGACGCACCTGTACGAGGCGGCGCGCATCGATGGCGCACGCAGCTGGCACCTGATACGCCATGTCACCCTGCCCCAAATCGCGCCCGTGATTCAGTATATGTTGATTATCGGCGTGATTGGCGCGTTCCAGTATTTCACACAGACCTATGTCGCCACGCGCGGCGGACCCGAGAACAGCACGATGTTTTACGCCCTCTACCTGTTCCAGAACGCTTTCGAGTTTTTCCGCTTCGGGCACGCCTGCGCGATGGCGTGGCTCCTGTTCTTGATTACCCTACTGGCGACCTACGGCATCTGGAAGGGGTCGCTGAGCAAAGCGTTTCAGGAGGGCTAATCCATCAGTCCCAAAAACTCGTTGAAAAAGGGGCGGCTGTCCCACGGCCCGGGCGCGGCTTCGGGGTGATACTGCAAGGTGATCACCCTCAAATCGCGATGGCGCACGCCTTCCACCGTGTTGTCGTTCAGATTGATATGCGTTAGTTCCAGTCCCGTGCCTTCGAGGCTCTCCAGGTCCACTGCGTAGCCGTGATTTTGGGAGGTGATGTCCACGCGCCCTGTGAGCAAGTTTTTCACCGGGTGGTTGCCTCCGCGATGCCCGAATTTTAGCTTGTAGGTGCGCGCCCCCAGCGCCAAGCAAACCAGCTGATTGCCTAAACAGATGCCCGCTATCGGAACCTTGCCCAGCAGCCCGCGCACGGTGTCTACCACAGGCTGCAGGCGCGCGGGGTCGCCCGGGCCGGGCGAGAGCAGTACGCCATCGGGCTGATAGGCGAGGATCTCATCGACGGGCGTGGTCGCGGGCAGGATAATGGAACGCACATTCAGGCTCGCCAGTCGGCGCGGAATGTTCCACTTCACGCCGCAATCCAAAATCGCCACGCGCTTGCGGTAGCGGTCGTCGGGCGCGTCGATGGGTTCCATCCCGTCGTAGCCCCACTTGTAGGGCTGCGGGGTGGTCACGCGATACACGAAATCTTCCTCGTCATAGCGTGGGGCGGTCTGCAGGCGGTGCAGGGCTTCTTCGGGCGTCTCGTCGGTGGTAATCGTCGCCATCATCACGCCGTGATAGCGCACGCGCAACGTGACGGCGCGGGTGTCCACCCCGCTAATCGCGACCACGCCGCGCGCCGCTAAGTAGTCGTGGAGGGCGTTGCGCGCACGCCAGTTAGACGGCGTGTCGCACGCCTCGCGCACCACGAACCCCGCCGCCTGCGCCTGACGCGACTCGTCGTCCTCGCTGTTCACGCCGTAGTTGCCAATCAGGGGGTAGGTCATTAGTACGATTTGTCCGGCATACGAGGGGTCGGTAAGTATCTCCTGATAGCCCGTCATGCTGGTGGTGAACACCAGCTCCCCAGTCGCCCGACCTGTTGCGCCCAGCGACTCGCCCGCAAACACGCTGCCGTCTTCCAGCACCAGATGCGCTTTCATTCGGCGAGATAGTATACCTTGTGGGGCGCGTCTCCTGCAGGCGACGGCATTTCCCACTCGCATATCAGGTAAAATCTTTTTCAAGGAGGAAAAAGATGCGCACCATAAAGCTGCTGGTTTTTGTGTGTTTTGTGATGCTGAGTGGTTGTGGACGCGACGCAGCCCGACGCGAACCCTACACGCCCGTGAATGTCATCCTGACTTCCGAGCAGACCGACGCGCACCTGAAGTTCGCCCTCGACCTCGTCCGAGAAACCTGCTTGCATTACCCTGATAAGAACCTCATCTTCTCCCCACTGAGCGTGCAGATTACCCTTGCGATGACCGCGAACGGGATAGACGACGCCAACTTCAAAGAGATTGCTCGCGCCTTCGGGATGCCCCAAGCGACGCGCGAGGAGTTCAACCAGTATCACGAGCAGCTCTTTGCGCTGTTCAGGCGTCCCAGCGAGTTCGTCGCTGCCGACTCGGTGAACGCACTCTTCTACAATCAGTTGGGCAAGCTAAGCCCTGCTTTTGAGCAGACGCTGCGCGACCGCTACAACGCCGAGATTCGGACGTTTGACCCTATGAACCCCTCTGCCGGCGCAGAAGCGATGAACGACTGGGTTAGAAAAGCCACTGAAGGTGAGATTAAGCAACTCATCGCGGAGTCGGACATCGATAGCTTTTCGCTGGGCTTTTTCTTGAACGCTTTTTTGCTGGACGCTGAGTGGAATGAATATTTCGACGAGGCGGGCAAGCGCACTTTTTATCCTGAAACAGGCGAGCCGCGCCCGATACCAATGCTCCAGCAGACCAATGTCGCTG
>JAOAFW010000101.1 GCA_026416065.1 Fimbriimonadales bacterium | reverse complement strand
CCGCCGGAGTAGTTGATAATCGGCGCGCGGTTTTTGCCGACATGCTGCAGCGTCCACAGCCACGGTTCAGGGTTCCACGGCTCGCCCGTAGAGCCAAGTAGGCGCAGGCTGGGCATCGCGTGGCGGTCGGCATAGTCGCTGCTTTCGCGCATCAGCGCGCGGATAAGCGTCGGCGTGATGCCCAGCACGCTGATATTGTGGCGTTCCACCATCGCCCACACGCGGTCGGGCGCGGGGTAATCGGGCGCACCGTCGTACATAAACCCTGTCGCCCCCAGAATCAGCCCGCCCATAATCAGCCACGGTCCCATCATCCAACCGATGTCGGTCAGCCAGCTAATCGTGTCCGTCGGCTTGAGGTCGAACAGATGATACATATCCTGCGCAGCCTTGATGGGGAAGCCCGCGTGCACATGGAACGCCGCTTTGGGCTTACCTGTCGTGCCCGAAGTGTAAATCATCATGCAGGGCGTCTCGCTGTCGAACGCGGGCGCGTCGTACTCGCCGAAGTCCAGCAGGTCGGTGTAGCGCACCTCCAGCGCGGGGTCGAAGCGCACATCGCGCTGGGCGCGTTCGACGGTGAACACGCGCTCTACCTGCGGCAGTTCGCGCAGGGCGGCGTAGGCGGTCTCTTTAGCAGGCGTGATTTTGCCGCGTCGGGGGAAGCCGTCGGCGATGAACAGCCAGCGCGCCTCGGCGTCCTGCATGCGCGTGACGATTGGCTCCACGCCGAAGCCTGAGAAGAGGGGCAGTGCAATCGCGCCGATGCGCGAAATCGCCAGCAGCGCAATCGCCGTCTCGGGGATGAACGGCAAAAACAGCCCCACGCGGTCGCCCGACTGCACGCCCCACTTCAGCAGCCCGCGTGAAAGGGCGTTCACCTCGCGCAGCAGCTCGGCGTAGGTGTAGCGGCGCACGGTTCCTTCCTCGCCTTCCCACACCAGCGCGAGCGCGTCGCTTCGCCCCGACAGCACATGCCGCTCCAGCGCGTTGTAAGTCCAGTTCAGCTTGCCCCCCACAAACCACTTCGCGAACGGCTTGCCTGCGCTGAGGTCCACTGTTTGGGTATACGGCGTGTGCCAGTGGAAGCCGATGTCCTCAAAAAACGCACGCCAAAACCAGTCGGGGTCGTCGACGCTTTTCTGCAGAAACGCTTCGTAGGTGGGAAGATCGTATTTGCGCATTTGCGCTGTGATGTTCGCCTGCTCCACGATGGCATCGTCGGGTCGCCACGCAATCGGTAGGTTCAGCTCCTGCATGCCTCGTCGCCTCCAGAGAGAAGGATACCTCAACCCCAAAACAACGCCCGCACGGGGATTTGTAAATCCGGATTGAACAGCGGGGCGATGGTTTCCTCCACCGTATAGCGCTGCTGCATGGTGTAGCCCTCGCCCGCAGGCTCGCGGTAGACCTCCAGAATGCGTTCTTGCAGGTTCACAATCCAGTATTCGGGGATGCCATACTTCTGTCTCTTATACACATCT
>JAOAFW010000053.1 GCA_026416065.1 Fimbriimonadales bacterium | reverse complement strand
AACGCTTTTTCTATGTGAACCCGCTGGAGAGCGACGGCACGCATCACCGCAAGGCGTGGTACGGCTGCGCCTGTTGCCCGCCCAACATCGCCCGCCTGCTCGCCGCGCTGGGCGATTATATCTACGCGCAGAGCGACGACGCGCTCTATGTGAATCTTTATGTGGGTGGTCGTGTGCGCACAGAGCTGGCAGGCAACTCCCTCACGCTGGAAATGCGCACGGGCTACCCCTGGCAGGAGAGCGTGGCGATTCGAATCGCGGAAGGCACGCCGCGGCGGTTCAAACTGATGCTGCGCCTGCCCGCGTGGTGCGCCGCGCCGGAGCTGCGAATCAACGGTGAACCCATATCCATCCAGCGCGAGAATGACTATGCAGTGGTGGAGCGCGACTGGACGATGGGCGATACGCTGGAGCTGCGCCTGCCGATGACGCCCGTGCTGATGGAAGCGCATCCGCGTGTGGAAGCCGACCGCTGGCAGGTCGCCCTACAGCGCGGACCCATCGTCTACTGCCTTGAAGAGCAGGACCAACCCGCACCCCTGACTCACACGGCGCTACGACGCGACCATCCTCTGCACAGCGCGTGGGAGCCAGAGCTACTCGGCGGAGTTGTCGTGGTGGAGGGCATGGCGGAGTTGCTCGATTCGGACGAGGCTTGGGGCAACGCGCTCTACCGCCCTGTGCGCGAGCGTACGCTCAAACCGTTCCGCGCACTCCCCTACTATGCGTGGGACCATCGTCGCCCATGCCCGATGCGTGTGTGGGTGCCAGCAGTATAGTACCACTCGGCTTAGCAAACGCCATGATGTCGTTGGCGGGACGCCGACGCTACGAGCGCGCCCGGCGTAGCGTCGGCGTCCCGCCGACGGTCTGCACCGCTTGAAACGCCGATTGGTACAAAAACTGGCGCCCCCGGCGGGACTCGAACCCACAACCAACGGCTTAGAAGGCCGCTGCTCTGTCCTTTGAGCTACGGGGGCGCACCAAATGAATCCGCATAGCGCGGCGAACGCACACAGAATTATACCTTTGCACCCCCTTTCGTGAAAAAACCTCACGAAACCTGTCCGTTTTTCGAGGTTTTTCGAGTCTTTATATAGTGGATGTCGCAATAGCGGAGGCGTGTCATGGGATGGCGCGCCCAGGCGACATTACGATTGTATAGGAGGTACAACAGGATGAAAGGGCTAAAGATTCTCGGTATCGCGCTGTCAATTACAGCGATTTCAGCGGCGTTTGCAAGCGGCTGGACGGTGAACGTTACCACCAGTCAAGGCACGCTGTTCCAACCCAGTCAGCCTGCCGTGCAGACAAATGTGCCGTTCATCATCAATGGCTCGGGTCAGTTATTCTCACCGACCACTGTGTTTGTGAGTGGGCTGCCACAGATTACCTTCCTCACCAGTCTGGGCAATCCCCATCCTATCCTCACGGGTGACGGCACGCGCTTCACAGGTGGCACCTACACCGCTGCTTACACAATCACCAGCAACAAAGCGCCTCTGCTCGGCTTCAACTTCGTTGTTCGTGGATTCGTGTTCGACCTGGGACAGATTATCTGGACTAAGAAGGTCGTTGACCTGCGCACAAGCCAGATTCTGTATAACGGCAGTGGCGTGTTCAGTGGTGTTGGCTACCCTGGCGGTGCTAATGGGATTGTGGGCTTCAACCAGTACATTCCATTGGCG
>JAOAFW010000013.1 GCA_026416065.1 Fimbriimonadales bacterium | reverse complement strand
TCAGATGTGTATAAGAGACAGCTCCCATACCTTCCATCAGGTAGACGCCTTCATGGTGGACGAGGGCGTGAGCATGGCACACCTGAAGGGCGTGCTGACCCAGTTCGCGCAGCTGATGTTTGGCGCAGAGGTGCGCGTGCGCTTCCGACCCGACTTCTTCCCTTTCGTGGAGCCGGGCGTGGATTTCGCCATCTCGTGGAAAGGAGGCTGGCTGGAACTTGGCGGCGCGGGGCTTATCCATCCCAATATTCTGGAGCGCTACGGCATCGATACCGAACGCTACAGTGGCTTCGCCTTCGGGCTGGGCATCGAGCGCATCCCGATGTTGCAGTACGGCGTGGACGACCTGCGCCTGTTTCTGGAGAACGACCTGCGCTTTCTGGAGCAGTTTCCAATCCTGTAGGACGATCAGGCTTGCCGACTCCGCTTCCGATAGGCGGCATAGGTTAGCAACACCGTCAATATCAACCCCAGACTTGCAGGGAGGATTATCGCATAGCTTTCTGAGTCAAGTAGGATCAGCGGTACAAGGACAAGACCTATTGGTGCGACGACGAACACGATAAAAGCCGATAGCACACCTTCCCAACCTGCCCCCAAGCCTGCCAAGAGCATACCGCAGCCTACCACAAATGCCCCTACCCAGCCAATCACCAGGGCGTGAAGCCGAAAAAAATCAGGGTCACGAAACACCAAAATCGCGCCCAGAATCGCCGCTGGCAACGCGCCCCAAAAACCCGCCGCCGCACTCATGCTGATGGACATTATATATTGCCCATCGCGCAGTGAATCGGGTTGTTCGTAGAGCAAGAGCCCGTTCGCTGCCGCAGCAACGCCCTCCATGCCCACAAGGAAGGTGAGCCAAGGACTCAGCAACGCAAGCCAGCGCGGCGATCTGTTTTCCATGTTCATTAGTTGCGCAGGCAGAAATCGTCGCCGTGATTCCCGCCCGCGTCGAGTTATCGCGTCCCCTGCGCCACTACATCCGCCAGCGGTCTGCCTTCCAGAAAGCGTAGCACATTCTGAATCACGCCCTGCGCGATGCGTTGTTGCGCCTCCTGCGTGACGCCTGCGCCGTGCGGTGTGAGGATCACATTCGGCAGTTTCAGAAGGGGATGGTCAGGGGGAGGCGGCTCGGGCGAAAACACATCGATCGCCGCGCCGCCTAAATGCCCTTGCAACGCTTCCACGAGCGCGGCTTCGTCCACCAGCTCCGCCCGCGCCGTGTTAATCAGGAACGCGCCCGGCTTCATCGCGAACAGGCGGTCACGATTAAAAAGCCCGCGCGTCTCGGGCGTGAGCGGCATATGCAGGGTCACGAGGTCGCATTCAGGCAGCAGCGCGTCCAGCTCCAGATAGGTTACGCCCAGCTGTTCTTCTTGCTCCGGCGCGAGCGGGTTTACATCGTAATAGAAGGTGGTGACGCCGAACGGCAACAGGCGCGCGGCGACCTCACGCCCGATGCGTCCCATGCCGAGAATGCCGACCGTCTTGCCCTGAATGTCGCGGGCGTGCGCAATCCAGTAGGGCAGCGACCACTGCCCCTGCGCCAGCATATTATGCGCAGGAATCAGCCCCTTCATCAGCGCGAGGGCGACCATCACCACATGTTCGGCGACACTGACGGTGTTTGCGCCCGTCACGGCGGCGACGGTAATGCCCAGTTCCTGCGCCGTGGCGATATCGACATGGTCGACGCCGACGCCTGCAACCTGAATGAAGCGCAGGCGCGACGCCCGTTGCAACATCTCGCGCGTAAGGGGAGTGAACGCGGTGGAAATTAACACTTCGGCATCAGGCAGATGGGGCGCGAGTTCGTCGGCGTTCGTCGCCAGTTCCACAGTATGCCCGGAAAAAAGCGCGCGCACCATCGCCGCCTGCGCCTGTACCTGCTCCGACGGCGGTAAGATAGCCACGACTTTCATAGTGGGGTTGCCTCCAGCGGGGTTAGTTCCACGCTCCGCTGAAATTCCCTGCTAAGACGCCTCAGATCCTTCCGCCTCACCGAGGATGGTGGCGTCGCGCCGAACACTCTCCAGTAGCACGCTCGATGGGGCATCCACCGTAATCTCCCCTGCCTCTTCACGCCAGTGACTGACGCCCTTACCACGCCACACTCCGTACATCCGAACGGTTTCACCGACAGGCGTATTGACATCGACTCGCCCGTAAATAACCGACAACTGATAGAGCAGACGGCTCACATTCTCCCACTGAGTGCAGTGATTGCTCCCCAATTTGTCAGGATAGCTGACGAATAGTCCTATCAAGTTAGGCATTCCATCGCAGCGGACGACGAAGTCGTTGTCTGAGCTGAACAGAATGACTTTCCTCCCCGGC
>JAOAFW010000425.1 GCA_026416065.1 Fimbriimonadales bacterium | reverse complement strand
AAGTGGAAGTGGACCCCGACACGCTGCCGTGTGTGGAGAAGGCAGGGAGGAACCTGGCAGGACGCGTGCGGGGGGAAGTGACGCGCACGGGCGACAACCCCGACACAAACCGCGACGGGTGTGTAGATGACGCGGACTTGCTGAATGTGCTGTTCGCGTTCGGGCAAACAGGCAGCAACCCTGCGGATGTCAATTGCGACGGTGTGGTGGACGACGCGGACTTGTTGAGCGTGCTGTTCGCGTTCGGGCAGGGGTGCTGAGGCGCGCTCTGGTATAATCCTGCGAGCGCGATGGTCTCATTCGACTTCACGGGCAAAATCGTACTGATTACAGGCGCGACGGGCGCGTTAGGGCGCGTGGTCGCCCGTCAGTTCCATCAGGCGGGAGCGACGCTCGCCCTGTGCGCCCGCGAAGAGGTGCTGCTAAACCAGCTCTTTGCTGACCTTGCACTCGATCCGCAACATCTGCTTGTAGGCGAGATTGACCTGCGCCAGCCCGAAGATTGCGACCGCCTCGCGCGCACCGTCGAAGACCGTTTCGGCAGGCTGGACGCGCTGGTGAATACCGTCGGCGGCTTTACAGCCGGACCGCCTGTGCATGAAACCCCGATTGAAGACTGGCAACGGATGCTGGATATGAACCTCCGCACAGCGTTTCTGGTCTCGCGAGCAGTTGCGCCGTTATTGATACGCTCAGGCGGCGGCGCGATGGTGCATGTGTCGGGCAGGGCGGGTTTGGCGGGGTTCGGCGGCGGCGCGGGCTATTGCGCGGCGAAAGCGGGTGTGATTCGGCTCACCGAGTCGCTCTCCGCCGAACTCAAGGACTACGGGATTAATGTGAACTGCGTGTTGCCGGGCACGATTGATACGCCGTCCAATCGCGCGGCGCGCCCTGACGCCGATTTCAGCCGCTGGGTGTCGCCGGAAGCGCTGGGCGAGGTGATGCTGTTCCTTTGCTCGCCTGTGGCGCGCGCGATTCACGGGGCGGCAATCCCCGTGTATGGACTGGGGTAGTTAGGCTTCCACGACGGTTCCGTAAAAGCCCCACAGGTGCGCTTCGTCCGCGCGCACTTTCACGATGCGCCCCACCAGCTCGCGCGCACCGACGAAGTGCATCATCTTGTTCTCACGCGTGAAGCCCGCGAACTTGGTAGGGTCTTTCTGGCTGGGACCTTCCACGAGCACCTCGAACACGCGCCCTACCTGCGCACTGTTAATCTCGCAGGTGATCCGGTTCTGCAGTTCAATCAGGCGTTGCAGTCGCTCCTGCTTTACGGCGCGCGGGATCTGGTTTTCCATCTCTGCGGCGGGTGTGCCGGGGCGTGGGCTGTAGGCGAACATGAACGCACCGTCGAACCGGATTCGCTCCACCACTTTCAGCGTGTTTTCGAACTGCGCATCGGTTTCGCCGGGAAAGCCCACGATAATATCGGTGGTGATGGCGATTCCGGGCACGCGCTCCCGCAGTTTCGCCACGATCTCTTCAAATAGCTCCACCGTGTAGAGGCGACGCATCGCCTTCAGCACCTCGTTATCGCCCGACTGGAGTGGGAGGTGGACATGCTCCATTACTTTGGGCAGCTCCGCGATGGCGTTAATCAGGTCGTCGCGGAAATCGCGCGGGTAGGGCGAGGTGTAGCGGATGCGCTCAATCCCCTCCATATCGTTGATGAGTTTGAGCAGGCGAGCGAACGGCACGCGCCCCTCCAGCAGGTTTTTGCCGTAGGAGTTGACCGTTTGCCCCAGCAGCGTGACCTCTTTCGTGCCGCGCTCTGCGAGGCGTTGGATTTCTTGAATAATATCGGCGGTAGGGCGACTGCGCTCACGCCCGCGTGTGGTGGGCACAATGCAAAAAGTACAGAACTTGTCGCAGCCATACTGGATGGGCACGAACGCCTTCAGTTTCGGCTGGCGGTCGACTTTGCGTTCGGGGATGTCGGTGACAATCGCGCCCTTGCGCTCGGGCAGCTCCAGGCGCATCGCGAGCCGGCGTTTCTGCACCACTTCCTCGACCAGCGCACCGACCTGCGCCACATGCGCCGTGCCGATAATCATGTCCACATGGGGAGCTTTCTGGCGGATTTCGTCCGCGCGCAGCTGCGCCATGCAGCCACATACGCCAATCACCATATGCGGCTTGCGCTGCTTCAGCTTGCGCAGGTTGCCCAGCGTGCTGAAGACTTTGTCTTCGGGCTTGCGCCGTACCGAGCAGGTGTTGAGCAGCACCACATCAGCGTCCTCAACGGTATCCGCAGGCTCATAGCCCCGCTCCTGCAGATAGAGGCTCATCTGCTCGGAGTCTTCCTCGTTCATCTGGCAGCCCCATGTGAGAATCTTATAGCGCGGCATAGATTGTCACCCGCTGGGGATTATACCTCAAGGAGCCGATTCGTCGGCGGGACACCGGCAGGAAAGCCGTCTTTTCTCAAGAAAGTGTATACAGGTGATTTCTATGAAAAGTTTACTTGCAGCGATAAGTGTTTTGATAGTAGCAAGCCTGTTGGCTGGTGGCTGGCTGGCGCAGACAGGCGATCTGCACCATGCGGAAGAACAGTTTCATCTGAAAACGCTGTTTGCGGAGCGAGGTGGCTATCTTCTGCCCCCGCCCGAGCTCGTTGCGCCGCCGTTTATTCAGCGGATTGAGTGGTCACCCGACGGTAGCTACGCCGTGCTGGAGCAGACCATCCCGCAGCTGAACAGCGAAAATGAACTCGAGACGCAAAATCGTTTACTGATTTGGAGTCGACAGGCGAAGCGGCTCAGCGTGCTGTGGGTGTCGAGCAAGGCGCGCGCCAATACTTTCACGGAAGTGCTGTCGCGGGTCGTCTTTTTCAGAGATACCCCTGCCTGCGTGTTCCTGATAGAAGAGCATGGGCGGAGTGAGAACGGTGCAGAGGTATGGTATAGCGTTTACTATGCAACGTCGGGCGGGCGCACCGCGATGCTGGGTCGTTTTAAGGACGCGTTTCTGTTAGCTCCGCCCGGAGACGCCGCACGCTACCTGGTCTGGAGTGTGGACAACCCTGCCACGCCGAAGCATGAGCTCGCCTATGCACCTATCCTGTCAGTTGGGCGGCTGGGCGTGGTGCGTCCTGTGTTGCCCCAACTCGGTTCGCAGGTGCGCTACGACCCCTTCAACTACTCACGGTACTGGGATGCCGACGGCAAATGCATTTTGGTTTCCTACAGAATCCGAGAAGCTCAATATGACGACACAGGTAGGGAGATTGCACGCCCGCAGTACCAGTCGCTGCTCTGGAACCCACGCACTAACGCAGTGCAACCTATCAGCAAGGATGAGGCAGAGGCAATCTATTTCGGAGAGCAGGGCTACAAGGAAAGTCAAGCGGCAACGCTAAGCGTGAAGTATGCGCATACGCGGGTGCGGCATGAAGGCATGCATGGTAGAACCAAGACAGCTTGGCTGGTGGCAGGTGAGCAGGGAACGCTACTTGCTGCCGAATCGACACTGGCAGAGGTCTCCCCACCGGGCGACGCGATACTCTATGTGGTGCACGGCGCCGCGTTCTACCGCCCGCTCATCCATCTCGACGCCGAGCAAGCCCGCACGCTGAAAGAGATGCTGGAAAAAGAGCAGTATACGCGCAACGCGAAACAGATCGCGACTGCGTTGCTGATGTATGCGCAGGATTACGATGAGCTGTTCCCACCTCGCTTCGACGACGAGTTTGTTGCACTCATCCTTTCGCCCTATATTCGGGATCAGGAGATGTTTCAGGTGAACGGCATGTTCGCCTTCCGCTATTTACTGGATGGACAGAGCCTTGCGGATATCGAGTCTCCAGCGCAAACCGTTGCAGGCTATTTAGAGTTGCCTGACGGACGCGCCGTGATATACGCGGATGGGCATGCACGTTGGGAGCCGAAAAAATAGTAGGCTCCCATTTGTCAGGGCGCATACAGAGCGCGCCCTGACAAAGCCTTGTGTAGGTGTGGCGCAGGAGTCGATTTTAACACTCCGGCTCCGATTCTGCTAATCCAGCCTACTGACTGCCTCCGCAATCCGCTCAACACCTGCCTGAATAATTGCCTCGGAGCTGGTGTAGGAAAACCGAACATAGCCTGGTGCGCAGAATCCTTCACCCGGCACGGTCGCCACACGCGCCTCGTTGAGCAGAAACCCGGCGACATCGGCGGATGATTCCAACGCACGCCCGTTGTATCGTCGCCCAATAAGACCCTGCACGTTCACATACACATAGAATGCGCCACGCGGAGTCCAGCAGTGCAAACCATCGATGCTCCGTAACCCGTCCACCAGCAGCTGCCGGCGACGGTCAAACAGGGTACGGACGAAGGCATACCATTCCGAGTTCGCGTTCTGCAACGCAGCCAGCGCGGCATGCTGCGCAACCGTGCAGGCGTTGGAGGTCATCTGATCCTGGAGGCGGCTCACGGCACCCGCTACCTCTGACGGCGCACCTAAGTAGCCGATACGCCAGCCCGTCATCGCGAAACTTTTGGACACCCCGTTCACGGTAATCGTGCGGTTCAGCACTTCCTTGCTCAGTGCGCCGATACTCTCGTGCCTGTAGTCGTCGTATGTGAGATGTTCGTAGATCTCGTCGGCAACAATCCACAGATCGTGCGTCAGCGCAAGCGAGGCAATCTCTTTGAGTTGTTGTCTGCCGAACACCGCGCCGGTAGGATTGCAGGGTGTGTTCAGCACAATCGCTTTCGTGCGCGTGGTAATCGCCTGGCGGAGCGCATCATAGCTTGGCAGGAAGTCGGTGGTTTCATCCGTCGGGACAAAGACTGGCGTCGCGCCCATCAGTTTCACCTGTTCCGGGTACGACACCCAACACGGCGTGGGGATAATCACCTCATCGCCCGGGTCCAAAATCGCCATGAACACGCTGAAGAGCGAATGCTTCGCGCCACAGGAGACCACAATCTGATCGGGCGCGTAGCGTAGCCCATTCTCATGTTCGAACTTCTCGCTGATTGCTTCGCGCAGGGGCAAGATGCCGGGCGTCGGCGTGTATTTCGTATAGCCCGCATGGATAGCCTCCAGCGCGCCCGTTTTGGCAAAGTCGGGGGTATCGAAGTCAGGTTCGCCTGCCGTGAAACTTAACACATCCACGCCTTGCCGTCTGAGTGCCTGCGCTTGCGCGGTCAGCGCGAGGGTCGGCGACGGTTGCGCCTGACGTGCCCGTTCGGAAAGTACGTTCCGCATCGTGCTATAGGATACCTTGATTGGATGCGTCGGGGGTATACATAGAGCGGAGGTGTTAGCATCCGGTACTTAGCGGTTGACCCCGGTACCCACAAAGCGGGCGTTGCAGTCGCCGAGCGCGTCGACGACGCATGGCGCGTGCTGTACCGTGCGATTGTACCTTTGACGCAGCTGGAGGCAATCCTGCGACAGTGCATGGCTGAACATGCGCCGGGGCGGTTTTTGGTGGGCTCAGGCACGGGCGCGAAACGCCTGCTATCCCAACTGCGCAACTGGTTCCCCGACACCCCGTGGGAAGCCGTAGAAGAGCGCAACACCACCCTTCAAGCACGGGAACTCTACTTTCTTTATCACCCACCCCGCGGCTGGCGACGCCTACTGCCTAAAGGCATGCGCATCCCACCTGAACCTTACGACGACTACGCTGCACTGGCAATCATCTATCAGGTAGCAACAGATTAGCCTCACACAGGTACAATCGATAGGGTGAGTCGAATGCAAATCGAGGTTGTGCAACATCCATTAGTGAAGCATATATTGACACGCCTGCGCGATGAGACGACGGAGCCGGCGCAGTTCCGCGCGTTGGCGAGGCAGCTCACACTCCTGCTTGCTATCGAAGCCACGCGCGATTTGCCCCTGCGCGAACAGATGGTGCAGACGCCGCTGGAGCCGACACAAGGACACTCGCTGGCACAACCAATCGTCGCCGTGCCAATTTTGCGAGCGGGCTTGGGCATGCTGGAAGCAATCACTGAACTATTCACCGAAGTGCGTGTGGGCTACATTGGGCTGGAACGCGATGAGCAAACAGCGATTGCACGCGCCTACTATTGCAAGCTCCCGCCGATTGGCGAGAGCCGGGTGCTGCTCCTCGACCCGATGCTGGCAACGGGTGGCTCCGCATCGCAAGCGGTGGAGGTGCTCTATAAAGCGGGCGCGCGCGACATTGTGCACATCTGCGTTGTGGCTGCGCCAGAGGGTGTACAGTTGCTCAACGAGCGATTCCCACAGGTGAAAATTGTCGCCGCCTCTTTAGATCGAGGGCTGAACGACCGAAAATTCATTCTGCCGGGACTGGGCGATTTCGGAGACAGACTCTACGGCACCGGGGCACGGTAATCCAGTCGCTTCGACACTTCCTGTCGAGCGCAAAAATGAAAAGGGCTAACCCAAGCGGTTAGCCCAAAACCGGGTGGGACCTCCGTGTCCCGGATGCTTCGTAGAGTGAGCCTAAGTTACCCTCCACAAAGGCCGTCTTCCTGACGACATCCTATTTATACCCTATTCGATGCACGGATGTCAAGTCCCCCTTCGCCCTCTTGACAAATCCCGTGGAGGTGTGGTATAATATGCTTCGCCTGAGCAATCGGGCGAATAGCTCAGCTGGGAGAGCGCTTCCCTTACAAGGAAGAGGTCGCAGGTTCGAGTCCTGCTTCGCCCACCAGCGAGCGTCCCGATGGAACCAGCGGGGCTGTAGCTCAGCC
>JAOAFW010000391.1 GCA_026416065.1 Fimbriimonadales bacterium | reverse complement strand
GGATGTCCACTGTCCAGAGAAGCGTCTGGTTCCCCACCTTCAGTATCGCAGTGTCGTCGCCGATGCCTTGTACAATCGAGACTCGTTCCGAGCAGGTTAGATTCTGCGCCTTATACGCGATCTGCTCTATTAGCACACTCTCTCCGCGTGGTTGCGCGTCTAATCGCATGGCAGGAGTGTACCGAATCAGGTAGAATTCCACCTGTCGTTGTCTGGATACGCTGTCTGGGCGACGAGATACGGGCTGGAATTCCATGCCACGAGGATAGAAAATGAAACATCTGCGACATCTAATCTGGACAGGGACATTGACGGCTGGGTTGATGGGCGTCGCGGCAGCGGACGCCACCCTCTATGCAGGGCAGCCAACAGCAGAATCGGGGATAACGCTCCGTAGCTGGGGCGCAGGCACGATTGAGGATAGTAATGAGACCACGTTCGTGGGCAGTCGCTCTATCAAGGTGCTTACGCGCGGGATGCTGTCGGGCGGCTGGATTATTTTCAATAACCCTGTAGACCTTCGCACCGAACTGAACGCTCCGGATAAAGTGATCCGCTTCACGCTACGATTGCCCGGTGTGAGTGGTGCAGCGGGCGGCGCTGCCGGTGGGCCAGCAGCACCTGGCGGACCGCGTGGCGGACCCGGCTTTGGCGGCGAGGCGGGCGGTCCTCAAGCCCCCGGCGGTTTTGGCGGACCGGGCGCACCGGCTGGCGCGGGCGGTGGGCAAACGACTCCTTCTACACTGCGTGAACTGCGGCTCGTCCTCGAAACCAGCGACGGCAAGCGTACGGAAGCGATGCTTCCCTTGCAAAATCTGCGCACGGATGAATCCGGCTGGCAATTCGTCAGCCTGCCGCTACGCGCGATCACAGGACTGCGCGAAACGAACGGACAGATTGTCAAGCTGGGGCTGTTTGGCGACACTACGGGCGTCTTCTACATCGGTGAAATCCGCACCCTTTCCGAAACGGGACCGTTGCAGGGATATATGGCGGTGCAGAACACTTTCGGCTCCGTGTTCAGCTCGCGCTTGCAGGAGCGCCTCAGCATCGCTTCGGGTGACGAACTTATCTTCTTCGGCGTAGCGGAAGGGGTTAGCACCCCTGTCGAGTATCGCTGGAGCTTCAGCGGCGATCCATCCCAGATCGACGGGGTCGGGAGCGTCGTGCGTCGGCGGTTCCCCAAACGCGGCAACTACACCGTGTACCTCACCATCGCCGACCCCTACGGCAACCGTCGCCCCGCCACCGCGAAAATCGAGATTCAGGTGAACTGAGTATGGAGTGGATCGACTCGCTCGAGTATGATGCGAATGGTCTCATCCCGGCAATTATTCAGGACGCCGAGAACGGACAGGTGCTGATGGTTGCCTATATGAATCGGGAATCGCTTCGGCGCACCGTGGAGACCGGGTTGTGCACCTACTGGAGCCGCTCACGCCAGCAGTTCTGGGTCAAGGGCGAGAGCAGTGGGCACATGCAACATGTGAAGCGAGTTATGGTGGACTGCGACGCGGATGCGGTATTGATTCAGGTGGAACAAGTTGGCGTCGCGTGTCACACGGGGCATCGGAGCTGCTTTTATCGGGAAGCACAGGGCAACGCGCTGGTGGAAGTGGAGCCGGTGCTGATTGAACCCGAGAAAATTTATGGCTGATGCTGTCGGTGAGACGCCGACGTTACGTCAGGTTCGTAGCATCGGCGTCCTCGACACGAATTCTTTCCCTTATCGCGCTGTGCCCCGCATAACGCGCGCGAGTTGTTTCTCGTGTTGCGGCGGGGTCAGCGCAACCACTGTATCGCCCGGCTGGAGAATAAGGTTCGATAATCCCAGCGTTATCTGCCCGTTGCGCACCACTGCAGCGAGCAGGGTTTTTGGCGGCAGCTCAATCTCGCCGATGCTCTTACCCGCAACGGGCGATTCGGGGGTCACTTCCGCCTCGATCACCTCGATGTCGCCGCGCATAATCGCGCCGATGGGCAACACCTCGCCGTACTCCACTTCCTGTTCCAAAATATTGAAAATAAAGCGTGTGCTGCAAACGGTCTCGTGGATGCCGAGTCGGAAGAAGAGCGATTCGTGGCGCGGGTCGCGCACTACCGCCAGGACGCGCTTGACCTTGAAGAAGTTCTGCGCCAGCTGGCTCACGATGAGATTGTCCTCGTCATCGCCTGTGGCGGCGACCACCACATCGGCACGGCGCGCGCCCTGTCTCTTATACACATCTGACGCTGCCGACG
>JAOAFW010000332.1 GCA_026416065.1 Fimbriimonadales bacterium | reverse complement strand
CCACCTCCTGTAGGCGGAACCTTCCATGTGCGAGTTTTCTCTGGTAATGGCTCCACCGACGATGTGCAGCGCTACCGCATCACGGTTCAGACTACCACGCGCCCTGTCGGCGATGTGGACGGCAACGGGTGTGTGGACGATGCCGATCTGTTGCAGGTGCTGTTCAACTTTGGCGGTAGTGACCCAGCAACCGACCTGGACGGCAACGACGTTGTAGACGATGCGGATCTGCTGCTGGTGCTGTTCAACTTCGGCAGCGGGTGCTAACACCGATTGTAGTTTCGAAGTACGCGTTTCATCAGCGGGACGCCGACGCTACGAACACTCCCTGTGTAGCGTCGGCGTCTCTGCCGACGGTTAGGTCACTTGAACCCCAAGTGGTATAGGTCTCAGTTCAGCATAACGGCGTGGACGCCGTCGAACCGCTTAGCCCCATAGCAATTCCATCAACAAGGATTCATACTTCCGGCGCAAGGCGGCGTTGGCGTAGCCGATCCATCCCACGGATGCGCGAATGTCCATCGGTGCACGCAATGGCTCGCCTTGTAAGTCGGTGATTTGAACGCCCAGTTCCTGGGCGATGAGCGCCGTGCAGATGTCGTAGGGATGACAGGTCAGCGGCGAGACAGGTAGCCCCATTCGCGCGAACGCCCATGGACGCAGGTCGGCAATCAGGCGGTCACGCCCGCTCATCAGTTCAAACAGCTGTCCGCCCGTCGAGGCATACTGGTCTTCGAAAACCAGAGGGTTCACACTCTCACCCAGCGCACGCGCCCAGAACTCCGACTCCAGTTCGGCGATTTTGAGCTTGCCTTCCGGGAACAACTTGACGAACGAGGCGAAACCGTGTTCCAGCGTTTCGGCGCGGCTTGGCGCCAGCACCGTGGGTTGAATCTCGCCCGTGAGCATATTGTGCAGTTCGGCGTGGGCGCCTTTGCCTCGTACCGCCCACAGATGATGCGCCAGGTGCTGCCGTGTGGTAGGCAGCTCGGTCTGCATCGCCAGCAGCACATGTTCTAAGGTTGTTTCGTGCCCGAAGTTGGGGGCAATCGCGCTCAGCAGCCACGCACTGCGCTTATCGTACATCAGTGGGCGTGTGCCGTCGATGGGGTCAACGATGAGCAAGAACTCTACCTCCCGCGCGGGCGTGCCTTCAGGCAGGGGATACCAGCCATCGTCGCCGATTCCCTCGGCGATTAGCACAAACGGCGACTCCTGCGCCCACTCACGACAAAGGTCAATCAACAGTGTCTCAATATGCGCATCGACGGCGTACTGCGTATCGCCTCCCACCTCGTGGCTCACCTGCGCCAGCGCCGCAGGGTTTTGGGAACGCAGATGCCGATACAGATAATCGCGCAAACGCAGATGCATCTGGCGCAGACGGTTCTGGTAAAAACTCATTTCTCGACTGAGCAACAGGCTCATGGCAATCGGAGTGTACCTCACTTGTAGGGTATAATGGGGTTAAGATGATGACGCGCTCAAATGTAGGAGATTCCATTAAAATCGACGGTTCTTATGGCGAAGGCGGCGGGCAGATACTGAGGACAGCGTTAGCCTTATCGATGATTACGGGTCAACCAGTCGAGTTTTACAATCTGCGCGTGAAGCGTCCTAATCCGGGGCTACAGCCTCAGCATCTGACCGCAATCCACGCAGCCGCGACGATTAGCAACGCGCGTGTGGAAGGCGCGATGGTTGGCTCCACAGAGTTGCGCTTCGAGCCCGGCGAGGTCGCAGGCGGCGAGTTTCTGTTTGACATCGAGGACATCTCGGGTCAAGGCTCGGCAGGCGCGCTGGCGCTGGTGGCGCAGACGGTACTGCTGCCCCTCGCGCTCAAGGGTCAATCGGCGAAGATTACGCTGTTCGGCGGCACGCACGTTGGCTGGAGCCCGGGCACAGACTACATAGAGTACGTCTATTTGCCCGCACTGCGCCATTTTGGGGTGGAGGCGCGCATCGAGACCTTAGAGGCGGGCTTTTACCCGCGCGGCGGTGGGCGCGCCGTGTTGTACGTGGAGCCTGCAAGCCTGCCTCTCAAGCCCATCGAGTGGCGCGAGCGTGGCAAGCTCAAGCGTGTGCGCCTCATCTTCACGCTGTCCAATCTGCCGGAGAGCATCCTGCGCCGCGGCGACCAGGCGGCGGAAACGCTTATCGGCTTGATGGGGCTGCAGCCCGAGTTTGTGCATCGCGTCTTACCCTCGCGTGGGTTCGGTCTCTCCGTGACGCTCACCGCCGAAGCGGAGCACGGCTACGCAGGCTTCATCCGGCTCGGACGACGTGGTGTCGCCATCGAGCAGGTCGTTGAAGAGGCGTGGAACGAGTTCACCGCATGGGCGAAAACGCGCACTGCCGTCGACTACTTCCTGTCCGACCAGATGATTCTGCCCGCACTGTTCGCGGACGGCTCCAGCACGTGGACAACGCATCGCGCCACCAGCCACCTGCGCACGTTGCTGTGGCTCGTGCCGCAGATGGTCAAAACGGGCGTGGAACTGACCCAACTCGCCGACGGGGGCTGCATGGTGCGCATTATGCCCGGCGAGGAGAATGTCAGTGTCGCCATGAACGGCAAGCCTTCATACATCGACGAAGAAGCGGAGACGCCAAACTTCTGAGTCGCGTTCCAGGCGCAGCCCGTGATAGGTGACCGACTTCACGGGCGCGCCTTCCCACTCGAGCTGCTGCGGTTCAATCGGACGATAACGCGCCTGCGCGCGCAACTGCCAACGACCTTCCTGCTCGTGTACCTCAATCGCACCGTATTGGCTGAAGAGCCGGTGATACACCTCAAACTGGTACACCAGCTCGTTGAGCCACTTTACCATCAGCATTTCCAGATCGGGCGCGGTTATCTCGATATCGACCTGCTCTGACGGGGGATATGAGTCGGGATCGATCATCAGCCGGAACAGCCCACGCGCTGCCGTCTCAAATAGCTCGGGCAAGCTACCCGCTTCCACCTCCAACCCCTTGTCCGCCGTGTGGTCTAAGATTTGGAACTTGCCCATGGCGTTTGAGAGTATACCTTTCCCAAAACTGAGGTATAATTCGCTCAAGCAGCGTTGCTTGTGGTGGGATGCGGCGTTCGGCGAGGGGGCTGATCGGCTAAGGGAGCGTCTCCTATGATGATTTTGATGAAGCGTGAAGCAACGGAAGAGCAGATTCAAGCGGTTTGTGAAGCGATTCACGAACACGGTATGGAGTCGCTGGTGCTGCCCGGTGGTCAGCGCGTGGCGGTGGGCATCCCCAGTGCGATTCCGCCTGAACTGCGCCCTGTGCTGGATCAGCACCTCTCGGCGATGGACGGCGTAGACCAGGTGATTCATATCACACGCCCCTACAAGCGCGCCTCACGCGACTTTCACCCGCACGATACGGTAGTGCGCATCGGCAATGTGGAAATCGGCGGCGGACGGTTCGCCGTGATGGCGGGACCGTGCGCGGTGGAAAGCTATGAACAGACTCTGGAGTCGGCGCGAATTGTGAAGGCGGCAGGGGCGCAGATTCTGCGGGCGGGCGCGTACAAACCGCGCACCTCGCCCTACTCGTTTCAGGGGCTGCAACGCGAGGGATTGGAGATTCTACGCACGGTCTCGCAGGAAGTAGACATCCTGACCGGCAGCGAGGTGATCGACCCGCGCGATGTGGAGGTCGCTGCCGAATGTATCGATATCTTGCAGATTGGCGCGCGCAATATGCAGAACTTCCCGCTACTGGTG
>JAOAFW010000302.1 GCA_026416065.1 Fimbriimonadales bacterium | reverse complement strand
AGATGTGTATAAGAGACAGGAGGATGTCAACACGAATCGCGTGGCGACCAATCAGGGGGGAGGCTTTATCCGACAGGACGGCTCGCTGACCAGCCTTACGCTGCGCGGTGTGTACAGCAATCGCGACTTCGACCTGGATCCCGCTCTGGGACAGTATCTGGCACTGACGCTGGAGCCGGGCATTACGAATGTGCGTTCGGCGGAGCAAGCGTTTCTCGACTCGGGAGTTGTGAAGTTAGGACAGTCTAACTTCCTGCGCACCTCCATCGACTACCGCCTCTACTATAGCCCGCAAGGGCGACGCACTCAGCCCGACGACAGGCGTCAGGTGTTCGCCATTCGCGCCTATTACGGCACGGTGTCGGGCACAGTACCGTTCTTTGAGCAATTCTTTATCGGTGGGGCAGAGACTCTGCGTGGCTACCCCGAAGATCGGTTCTGGGGCAAGAACGCTGCGTTGCTGAGTTTCGAGTTCCGTCAACCCGTCGAGAAGGCATTCACGGCGGTCTTTTTTGTGGATGTCGGGCATGCCTGGGGCGGCTATCCCAGCGTGAACGATTTCACACAGAGCCGCAGCTTCAAGCCCGAAATCGGCTACGGACTGGGTATTCGTGTGCGCACACCGCTCGGACCGCTGCGTATCGACTACGGCATCGGACGCGATGGGGGACGCACGCATTTCAGCGTGGGGCAGGTATTCTGATGGGTATACTCCCTGCGCCACTCAATCAACATGGAGGTTAGGATGAAAACACTCTTAGGATGGCTACTGATTTTCAGTTGTCTCGCCGCCGCACACGCGCAAACGTTCGGCGTGGTGGACTACAATCGCGTTGTCAACGAATCGACCTTCGTCAAGACCAGCCTCGAGCGGCTTCAAGCATTAGAGACGCGCTATCGCAACGTGCTGCAAACCCTGCAGGAGAATATTATCCTGACCAACGAGGAGCGTCAGGAACTGACGAACTTGCTGCTGGCGAATAACCTGAACGATACGCAGCGCAAGCGCGTGGAGCAGCTGACCCAGACGGCGCGCCAGCGCGCAGGCGAACTGCAGCAGTTGCGCCAAAAACCGCAACCGTCGGAGACCGAGAAAGCTGCCCTCGAGCGATTCACGCAGATGGAGACCGTCGGACGCGAAGCGATACAGGCGATTGGACAGCAGCTCGTTCAGCAACTGGAACAACAGGTCCAGCAGAGCCGCGACGAGGTCGAGAAAGCGGTGCGTGAGGTCATCGCTCAGGTGGCGAAAGAAAAGAAAATCTCGGTGGTCTTCAACGCACAGGCGGTCTTCTACGCAGAAAATGACATCACCAACGAGGTGATCAAGCGATTAAACGAGCGGAAATGAACACTCCTCCCCCCTCTTTCACGCGGTGGGAGAGGGGGGCACTTCGCATTGGTCAGATAGGACTGCCCTGCCTCTGCGTGCTCGGTCTTTTGTGGGGGTGTCAGAGCCGTCCGCAACTGCGGGTGCGCGTGGATGTCGAACGCGCGGCGCAATCGATTGCGTTGCCAACGGGTACCAGCGCTTCGCTTTCGAACCTTCCAGCCCAGCAGCTCGCATCGCCGCCCGACTCGGCTCAGCTGGAACAGTTGGAGTCGCCACCGCCTGCAGAAACTCTGAAGGGACGGCGCGAACTTGCCCTGAAGAGCATCGAGCAGCAGCGCGAAGCGGTGCGTGAACGACTGTTGCAGGTGCGCCTTCAAAGCTTGCCTGAACTGGAGCAACGCTGGCATGCGGAACTGCGTGCCCAGTACGATTTTGACGCTCTGCGTGATGAGCGCGACGCGCAGTGGCAAGAGGCGTTCCAGCAATATGGACGCCAGCGATTTCCTCTGCTGGTTGCTCTTATCTTCACCGTGCCCGATAGTGAGGCACGACGCCAGACACAGACGCAGCTGGAAGCGATCGATCGTGCGTGGCAGACACAACAAGAATCGATAGAGATGCAGTATCAGGCGCGACAGCAGCGAATCGAGCAGGAAATCACCGTGCGCGTGAACGCACGCAAGCGTGCGTTCATTCGGGAGGCGGAAGCAGAAGTCTTGGCGCAGCTCACGCAGCAGCCCGACGCCACCGAACTGTACTTGCCCCAACCGCGATCGCTACCGCCTGCACCACCGCGTAAAGAGACCCTCTACCCTGCCTCGGCGACGCTGCCAGCGCGCGAGCTGAACGCTCCGCTGCGTGAACGACGCGAACAAACCGAGCGGTTGCGCCGCCGGATTCTGGAGCAACTGGCACAGGAGTGGGCGCAGGTGCAGGGCTACCAGCTCACCGACGATCCCCACGCGCCGGATAAAACCGAGGCGTTCGTCCGCTACTTGCTTGCCAGATAGCACAGCATCGCCCAGAGCCAGTATTGCCCTGCCGGGTGATAGCGCAGCGTAATCGGCGTGTCGCCGTGGTGTCCCGCGAAGTGGAGTGTCGTGATGAGCAGCTTGCCTGCGCCGAGCGACGCCTCCGCAAGATAACAGTGGGTGTAGCCCGTGCGTGTGTCCACACGCTGCCAGATAGGCTGAAGACTGCTGTCCAAAAACGATGCAGCGCGAATACCAAGATCGGTACTGAACGCAAAAAGTCGCTCGTCCAGATGCGTGGGAGGTGGGATAGACTCCCAGAGTGTGTGGGGCAAGAACCGATGTGCCGCCTCGCGCCAGAAGGGGACACGCTCGCAGTGCAGGAGCGGTGTCGGGGCGTTCAGGAGCCAGAGGAGTGTGCCTCCTGCACGTACGAACTCCAGATGAGCCGGAGCCAACTGCGTGGTGAGCAGCACAGACGCAGCCAGAGGCTCTCCCTCCTGCAGGCGTTGAATGCCTGCTGGCAAGCCCCAAAGCACTTCCGCAGGGTCGTAGGCAACTGCTCCATCCAATAACGCCCAGTCGGGCAAGGGATAAATCCCCCAACGCCAGCGATTGGCAGTGATAACCTCACCCGAAGGTGTAAGTAGTTCCACTTCAAACTGTGCCAACTGCGGTGTATCTACCGCAGGCAAGCGAACTTCCAGCTGGGCAAGGAGGTGGACTCCTGCGTCTATCCTGCGGGCGAAACTGTGCGTACCCTGTGCCTGCACGGTTCTGTCGGAGTCGTTGAGTAGTTTCCAGCGCAGTGTTCCTGCCTCACTTGGCTTACCGCAGTGCGACACGGCGATACGGGGGTACACCACGCGCCCGCCGAAATGGTTGTAAGGGTCGGGATTGGCGGGTCGGTCGCCGCCGGCAATCCAGTCGCGCCGTCGATGCCAGTCGAGCAATAATACTGTGTCGGCGTTGAAAGGAGTATAATTCTCAGGCGAAATCTTAAATTCACCGCGCTCGTCCAGAATCCCCGCGGTAGCGATGGGAGTATCTTTCAGTCCGGTGATGACATAACCCGAGGTGCCTGACAAACTGCGCATCGTTTCCACCACGAGTTTGTGGTAGGCAACCTTCTCTTGCCGCGAAGTTTGCACCAGTTCAGGGAGCGCATCCCAGACGTGTTCCTGCTGCATGCGCTCTTCCACGAAGGGGGTTTCGTAGAACCAGCGCACTCCCTGAGGATTCACCTCTGGGTCGCGCTCCAGCCACCAGAGCTGTTCCGGAGGTACCGTTTGGCGCAATGTCTGGAAATCGCGCTGGGTGTCGTGGTCGGCGAACTCGCCTTGCAGCCATGGCGTAGGTTCACGTAGCGTATCTAAAAATGCACGGAAAGTAGTTCGGGCGCAGTGGGCATCGCCGTAGAGGTGATAGTCTGCGAAATCGGCGTACTCTTGCAGCGCGCCGCCGTAGCATTCGCCGCCACCACTGTTGTCGCGCACCAGAGGGCTACCTGTAAGCTCCTTCACCAGCGCATAGAGTTCACCTAACACCTCGCTGGGAAAGCGTGTGGAGAGCTCACAGCCCAGCGTCCAGAGTAGAATCGAGGGGTGGTTGCGTACCTGCTTCACAATCGCCTCGTATTCACGCTTCGTTTGCTCGATCTGCTCGGCGTTCATCTGCGGAAGCCAGAGAGGCAATTCCAGCCAGACCGCCATACCCAGTCGATCGCACAGGCTCAGGTACTCACGGCTGGGAATCCACAAACACGCCTTAAGCAAGTTAAAGCCGCAAATCTGTGCCGCGCTCAGCTCGCGCTCCGCCAGTTCTATCTCCGGGTTTGGGGCGTGAGTGTGCA
Organism: Fimbriimonadales bacterium; assembly: GCA_026416065.1. GTDB lineage: Bacteria > Armatimonadota > Fimbriimonadia > Fimbriimonadales > GBS-DC > GBS-DC. The sequence continues at coordinate 5,965 of JAOAFW010000302.1, read as the reverse complement.
AGTACCAGCCCCAGTGTAGCACACCGCGCGGATAAAACGGCTCGCCGTTGAGCAAGATGACCGAACCGTCTACGCTGACCGTGCGCAGCCCGAAATCGGTCTCTACCTGATGGCTCAGTGCGCCCTCAAGAAAAACTTCTGCAACAAGGCGATACAAGTTTGGGGCACGTGGCTGCCATATTTGCGGTGTACTGAGTTCAAAAGTGTGCGTCCACTGCTCGCTTGCCCGCAACCGTGCTTCATAGACCTTCGAGCCATCAGGCGCATATACGGTCAGCTGAATGTCCGCTGGGCGTGCCCCGCCCAGCTCGCCCTGCACCATGACGCTACCGTCCGCCTCGCCGCGCACACATAAATCGGTGAGCCAACCCGCGCCCGTCTCAAACAGGTACACAGGTTGCCACAGCCCGCCGAAAGTGCAGGAGACATAGGGCAGAAAACCACTCAGTACCTGAGGTGTTGGGTAGGTGGCTCCACCGTTTTTGACAACCTGAATGCGGAGCCGATTTTCCCCTGCGCTAAGGGCATCGGTGATGTCCCAGCTGAAGCCGTCCCAGATGCCCTGATGCGTGCCAAGAAAGGTTTCGTTCACAAATCCGCGCGCCTGATAACTTGCGCCGCTGCAGCGGATCCAGTAGCGTTTGCCGGGTTGGGGCGTGATGCTCAGCGTATGGATGTAGTCACATGGACCTTCAAAGGCTCGGGGCAGCCCATAATCTTCCCACGCGCTGGGAACCTTGATAGGGATTTGCCTGCTGAGAGCGGACGCGGAGAGCGTCCACTCGGTCAATCGTTGCGCACGCACATCTGAAAGAGCCATAATCAGTCCAGTACCGGGATTTTCTCCACTTCGCGAATGGCGTCGCGCGGGTTTAGCACGGGTTCATCCGCTACAATCTTGCCGTCTCGGAAGCGGATGATGCGCTTGGAGTGTTCCGCGATGTCGGGTTCATGGGTCACCAGCACGATGGTGCGTCCTTCACGGTTCAGTCGTTGAAAAATCGCCATAATCTCCTCGCTGGAGCGCGAGTCGAGATTGCCTGTGGGTTCGTCGGCAAGGATGAGAACCGGGTCGGTCACGATGGCTCGGGCAATCGCCACGCGCTGCTGCTGTGCACCTGATAGTTCGTTGGGTTTGTGGTGCATCCGATCGCCCAGTCCCACCATTTCGAGGGCGCGTTTAGCGCGGTCGGTACGGTCGCGCACGCCTGCATAGAGCAGGGGCAGTTCCACATTACGCAACGCCGTCACGCGCGGTAGCAGATTGAATGTCTGAAACACGAAGCCAATGTAGCGATTGCGTATCTGCGCCAGTTGCGAGTCGTTCATCGCGCTGACCAGTTCGCCGTTCAGGTAGTATTCGCCGTCGGTGGGGCGGTCGAGGCAACCGATGAGGTTCATAAAGGTCGATTTACCAGAGCCAGAGGGTCCCATGATTGCTACGAACTCGCCTGGCATCACAGTCAGCTCCACACCGCGCAGCGCGTGGACAACAACGGCGCCCATCTTATAGTCTTTTTTCAGATTGCGCACCGCAATAACGGGTTTCATAGGCATGGTAGTATACCTGTAGACGCTGGCTTTGCCTTCAGGTTCGCAAGATTAGACACAGGGCTAAGAGCACGTAGTAAGGAACCCTCTCTTATTCACCTGCGCTTGCTGTGTCAGATGCCAGATCCTCCTCAAACATCGCTTCCATGTCGTAGGGGTCTTCGTCCATCGCGGCGCTCATCTCGCGCATGAAGCGACGCATAGTTTGCGGGTCGTCTGGGTCGCCTGCAAACTCCATGCTATCGGTAAGGTCGTCAAGCATCTGGTCCTCAGTACGCAGGCGCGCCACGCGCGAGACGAGGCGTTTAGAATCGGTCGCGCCGCACACAGGGCAGGACTGGGGATTGTCCCGCTCGGCAATCCCCAGCAGCTTCGAGAATCGTTTCCGACATTTTATGCAGCGATACTCGTAGACAGGCATGTTAGCTGCCCATCACCTTCCCCAGCGTCTCTTTGAGTACGCTTGCTGACTTCTGCAGGGCGTTGCGCTCTTCTTCCGAAACGCCGATCTCGATGACGGCATCGACTCCTCTGCGCCCAACGCGCGTGGGTAGCGAGAAGCAGACATCGCGGATGCCCAACGCGCCTGTCTGCAGGGTGGATACCGGTAGCACTTGGTGCTTGTCCAACGCGATGGCATTTACTACCTGGGCGATGGACACACCTACGGCGTAGCCCGCGCCCCCCTTGAGACGGATTGCCTCCGCACCAGAGTTTTTGGTGCGCTCAAACACCGCGTCCATCGCTTCTTTGCTGTAGCCGGGATAGTCGCGCACGGGCACGCCCGCTATCGTGGCGCAGCTCCACGCAGGCACCATCGAATCGCCATGCTCGCCCAGGATTAGCGCGTCGACGTCGGTCGCCGCCACGCCGAAATGCTCCGCAAGGAACGAACGGAACCGGCAGGTGTCCAGCACGGTGCCCAGCCCAATCACGCGCTCCGCAGACAAGCCCGACTCCTGCACGGCTAAGTAGGTCAGAATGTCGACAGGGTTGGAAACCACGAGCATAATCGCGTCGTCAGCGAGCTGCACGCCCTTAATGTTAGTCAGAATCTCGCGGAAAAGCCCCACGTTGCGGTTAATCAGCTCCAGTCGGCTCTCGTCTGGGCGTCGACGCAGTCCTGCGGTGATAATCACGAGGTTCGAGCCCTGCAGATCAGCATAGTCGCCTGCGCTGAATCGAACCGGTTGTGAATATGCTGCGCCGTGACGCAGGTCTAACGCTTCACCTTCCGCTGCCTCACGATTCACATCGAGCAGAACGACTTCGGAGACTGCTCCAATCAGTTGTAAGGTGAACGCGGCGTTTGAACCCACGCGCCCACCACCGCCAATGATGCCTACCTTCATGTTTTTGCCTCCCTAATCAACACGATACGGAGATGGACGAAGTGTCCACATTATATCATACCTGATGAGGGCTTCACAGCAGGTTCATGGGGTCTATATCCACCTTGATGCGAGCGCGTTCGGCAAGGGGAAGTTGTTCCAAGGCGGGCGCAAGCAGCTGAGCCGGCTCGGCGTCCGACGCGAACTTGAGCAGCAGGTGATACCGATAACGGTTCTCAACACGCTCTAAGGGCGCAGGCGCGGGTCCCAAGATCTGCAACAGTGCCTGACCCTGGTAGGGGGTAAGTATCTCTGCGAGGTGGGTCAACGGGCGTTCAGCAGTGGGTGCGCTCGCATCCGTGCAGAGCAGGTTCACAAGGCGCGTAAAGGGAGGATAACCCACCTCGCGCCGCTGCTCCAGCTCCTGCTGATAGAAAGCGTCGTAGTCCTGCTTCAGGGCGCATTGCACGGCGGGATGGTCGGGGTTGTAGGTTTGTACAATCGCCCGCCCCTGCTGTTCGCTCCTGCCTGCCCGCCCGATGACCTGCGTCAGCAGTTGAAACACCCGCTCGCTGGCGCGAAAATCGGGCAGGTAGAGACCTGTATCTGCGCTGATGACGCCCACGAGCGTTACGCGGGGAAAATCGAGACCCCGCGCCGCCATCTGCGTGCCAATCAGCACATCCAAGTTGCCCGACCGGAACTCCGAGAGCACCTGAAGCAGCTGCCCCCGCCTCTGGAACATATCGCGGTCTAAACGCGCGGCGCGCGCTTCGGGCAGGAGCTGCTGTAGCATCGCCTCCACGCGCTGGGTGCCCACGCCGAACGGACGGATCTCCAGCCCCCCACACTGCGGGCAGACCGACGGCGGCGTCTGCCGATGCCCGCAGTGATGGCACAGCATAAACGGCGTCGCGCCTCGATGATACACCAGCGCGACAGAGCAGTTCGGGCACATCGGCGTAAACCCGCATTCCCTGCAGAGCAGCATCGGCGCGAAACCCCGCCGATTCAGAAACAGAATCGCCTGCTCCCCGCGTGCAAGCGTCTCTTTGAGGGCGTCGAGCAGTTCCGGGGTGATGGGCTGGAACGGCTTGCCCCGCAGGTCGACGAGCTGCGCCTCGGGGAGCGTTGCGCCACCCACGCGCTCTGGCAAATCGAGCCGTTGGAGCAAGCCCTGTCCCGCACGGTAGGAAGTTTCCAGCGCAGGCGTCGCGGAGCCAAGTACCAGCACGGCGTTGGAGTCGCGGGCGCGCGCTTCTGCAAGAGTACGGGCGTGATAGGCGGGCGTGTGGGCTTGTTTGTAGGAGGTTTCGTGTTCCTCATCCACGATAATTAGCCCCACATCAGGCATCGGAGCGAAGATTGCCGAGCGCGCGCCCACCACGACAGGTGCGTCGCCTCGTCGGATGCGTAGCCACTGGGCGTAGCGTTCGGAGGGACTAATCTGACTGTGCCACACGGTGACGCCCGCGCCGAACCGCTCGCGAAACGCCTGACTGACCTGCGCCGTGAGCGCAATCTCGGGTACCAGCACCATCACGCCGCGTCCCATGCGCAGGCATTCCGCCGCCGCACGCAGGTACACCTCCGTTTTGCCGCTGCCCGTCACGCCATAAAGCAGAAACGCCTGATGCCGAACTGCTCTCAGCGCGTTGTTGAGCGCGTCGACGGCGCGTTGTTGTGCAGGTGTGAGCGCAGGGGGCGGGGTTGTCGCAGTCGCTGGTTCCTCATCGCCACGCACCACACGCACGAGTCCGCGCGACTCCAGCGTGCGCAACGACTGTGTGCTGACGCCCGTCGCCTGGAGCAGGGCGGCGCGGGGCAGCCTGCCTTCGGGATGCTCCAGCAGGTGCATCAGCAGCGCGGCTTGAGCGGGCGCGCGTCGCGCTTCGCTCGTAAAAAAAGCATCCAGCGCGTCGGGCGTCGCTGCCAGCTCAACGAACGCCTCAGGGCGGGCGGGCGGGGGAGGCGGCTCCAGTTCATAACTTGTGCGCACACAGCCCTTCTCGCGCAGTCCACGTAACCCCGGTTGCCAGATGGCGGCGGCGAGTTCCCGCCTGAGCGTGGCGACGCTGACGCGCCCCCCGTGTCGCCGAATGGCTTCCGCCGTCATGCGCTGGGCTTGGGAACGCAGCGTCGGCAACGGCTCCACTAACTCCACGATGGCGCGGAGGCGGTAGCGCGCCCCGGAGGGCAACAGCGTCTGCGCCGCCTCTACAGGCGAGCAGAGCAAAGTGCGCTCCATCAGGCGCATCAGGTTCAGGAGCGACTCGTCCAGCAGGGGCTGGCTCAGCGCGGCGTCAATCGGTCTGAGGGGATACTCCAGCGTATCAGGGGCTTCCAGTTCGTAAATGCGCAACACTAAGCCGAGCGCAAAGCGGTTTTGCAAGGGAACCAGCACCCCCGCGCCGGGCGACAGAGTTCGGCGAAGCGATTCAGGTACGGCGTAGGTCAGCGTCTGATACGCCAGCGCGCCCCCTGTCAGAAGTAGAACCTCTGAAACAATCATTCACGCGATTCGCGATTCCCGGCGCGAAACTGCTCCAGTTTTTCAGAGAACACCTCTAAAGTGGGCGCGTCGATGGCGGCATCGAGCAGCTGTTCCAGCGTCTCTATCGATTCGATTGCCTCGACAGAGGCTCGCACTCGCTCTGCCTCCGCTCCGAAACGGCGCAGCAGGATGCGCATAATGGAATTCTCAATCCCTCGTTCAAGACCCTGCTGAAGCCCCTGCTGCCGCCCTTGCTGAAGTCCCTGCTGAAGCCCCTGCTCTATCATGCGGCGTTCGAAGCGCGAGACGAAGGTCGTCTTCCGCTCGCGCTTATATTGCTCCACGAACTCTTCTACCTGCTGCTCCAGTGTCTCTGGCAACATCATCACCCACTCCAGCAGGCGCAAGATGCGCGCCTGATACTCTCTATTATACCTATACTCCATCATCAGCGCGATGAGCTGCTTGCGCGCTTCAAGGCGCATTTCCATGTCGCTCTCCGTCTCCATCGCCCGACGAAACGCCAGCAGCATTAATGCAGCAGGGTTCTTCCTCTGCGCCTCCCGCAACAGGAAGTTCTCGTCTATGG
>JAOAFW010000336.1 GCA_026416065.1 Fimbriimonadales bacterium | reverse complement strand
AGAGACAGCGCTACGAATCCTCGCGCGTAGCGGCGGCGTCCCCGCCGACGCCCTCGGGTTATTCCCAGCGCGTCGGCGCCGTGGAGCTCGCCAGTGGTGTCTCGAAAATCTCTTTGACCAGTTCCACATCCTCCGGAACCGGAATCGGATACTCGCCGTTGAAGCAGGCGAGGCAGAAGCGATGGCGCGGTTGACCCGCCGCCTTCAGCAGCCCCTCGATACTCAGGTACCCCAGCGAGGTCGCCCCAATCTGACGGCGCACATCTTCCACCGTGTGGTGGGCGGCGACCAGCTCGCGCTGCGTCGCCATATCGATTCCGTAGTGGCAAGGGAACCGAATGGGGGGGGCAGTGATGCGCATATGCACCTCGCGTGCACCCGCCTCGAATAGCAGGCGCACAATCTGCCGCGTGGTCGTGCCCCGCACGATGGAGTCGTCCACCACAATCAGCCGCTTGCCCGCAATCACCTCGCGCAGGGGCGTGAGTTTGAGGCGCACACTCTGCTCGCGCAGTCGCTGGTCGGGCTGAATGAAGGTGCGCGGCGCGTAGCGGTTCTTAACCAGCCCGTCGCCGTAGGGGATGCCCGACTCCGCCGCATAGCCGACCGCCGCCGGCACGCCCGAATCGGGCACAGGAACGACCATATCCGCCTCCACCGAATGTTCCTGTGCCAGGATACGCCCCATCCGACGGCGCACCTCATACAGCAGTCGCCCGTAGAGGTGGCTGTCGGGGCGGGCAAAGTAGATGAGCTCGAACATGCAGAGTGCTTCGCGCGTATCAGGCAGTCCTTCGTAAGAGCGCAGCCCTCCCTCGTCGATGACCACAATCTCACCCGGCAACACATCGCGTACATACTCCGCGCCAATCGGCGGGAAGGCGCAGGTCTCGGACGCCAGCACCCACGCCTCGCCCAGTCGCCCCAGCGAGAGGGGACGCACGCCGAACGGATCGCGCACGCCGATTAACTGAGTCGGCGTGAGAATCGCCAGCGAATATGCCCCCTCCACCTGGCGCATCATCGACTGAATCGCTTTCACGATGTCGTCTTCGTCGTTCAATGCGCGGGCAATCAGGCGTACAATCACTTCCGAGTCGTTGGTGGATTCGAACTGCTCACCGTCTGCCTCCATCTGCGTGCGCAGGATATGCGCGTTCACGAGGTTGCCGTTGTGCGCGACGGCGATGTTGCCCTGCTCGGTGGAGCAGGTGATGGGCTGCACATTGCGCAAAATAGACGAACCGGTAGTGGAGTAGCGGGTATGCCCGACAGCGATATAGCCCTGCAGGCTCTGCAAAACCGGCTCGGTGAACACGCGCGTCACCAGTCCGAGGTCTTTGTAGGCGCGGATGCGCTCGCCGTCGGAGACCGCGATGCCCGCGCTTTCCTGACCCCTGTGCTGCAACGCGAACAGCCCGAAGTAGGTCAATCGGGCGACATCCTCCCCAGGGGCATAGACGCCGAACAGCCCACACGCCTCGCGCGGCGAATCGTCGTTCCACACGGCGTATAGAGTGTACCCGCTCCAGGTATACTGCTGTGCTATGGCGCGTCCACTGGGCTACTGGATGCTGGTGCTACACACGCATATCCCCTATGTTCTGTCGCACGGCAAGACGCCGCACGGAACCGACTGGCTCAGCGAGAGCCTCGTGGAGTGCTACCTACCCCTTTA
>JAOAFW010000335.1 GCA_026416065.1 Fimbriimonadales bacterium | reverse complement strand
TGGGGCAGCTGCGCCAGCGTCTTGCGCGCGCCCTCATGGTCGCCCTGACGCGCCTGCCACGCCGCCCGATACGCCTGTGCGATGTCGCACCACTCCCCTGGCGGAATGCGCTGTATCACGCGCTCCGCTGTGCGCCCGTCGCCGCGCTGCAGATACCATATCGCCAGATGCCCCTCAGCCACAACGCGGAACGAATCGTTCATTGCGTAGGCGGGCAATCTCCGAATCCACCGCCCGCGCTTATCATACTTCAAGCACGCTTCTCCTAAAGTGGTTATTTCGGTGATGTCCAACTCGTAGCCCGTCCGTTTCCAGCCATAGCCCAGCCAGTTCATGAGTTTCCAAAGTGGCGTTTGGGACTGGCTGCGGGCTAATATCTGTTCAATCAGCCAGTCCGCACGCTCTTGCTCGGAGAGTTGCGCCAGTTTAGCAGGTTCGATGGGCTGAATGCGCGGCTCGTTACGCACCAGCATGCCCAGCACAATCACTATAGCCATGGCGCCCAGAATCAGCGTCCACCCAGCCCAACGACGCGCTCTGAACATTGCGTTCGATCTCCCTGAACCCGATTTTCAGCCTAACAACCGCTGCCGAAATTAAACAGCGTCCGGAGTAAATCGGCGTCGTCGACGGTATTGTCGCAGTTCACGTCCACGCGCCCCAGATTGTTACCGGAGCGTCCAAACGCGAACAGTACCGCAAGCAAGTCAGCGTCATCGACGCAACCGTTATTATCTACATCGCCGTTGTGGAGGGTACAGCGCGCCCCTGTGTCCAGCAAGAACGCCTCGTTGCGCCCTGTTGCTGCGTTATAGCCATAGCCGACGATATAGCGTGCGTCTGCCGAAACCGCGCGTGCGATGGCGAGGTGCGACCCTGCACTGAGCAACGCGGCGTACTCAACGCTAAGATTCTGCATCGCGCCGTTTGTCCAGCGGAAGGCACGCATCCGGTAGTCGCTGTTCTCTGCCCAGCCGACCACGACGTTGCCATCGGCAGAAACGTCGTGTGCCCAGCCATAGTCGCCGCCGAGTGCCCCGAGATCTTGCATTGTGCCGTTTTGCCAGCGAAAAGCGCGAAGCCTGCCGCGGGCGTCCTCTGACATTCCGACCACTACACTGCCATCCGCCGAGACGCCGAGGGCTTCACTGTAAGGTCCGCCCAGTGTGCCCAGATTCTGCATCCCACTGCTTGCAGTCCATCGGAACGCACGCGCGCGAAATTGCGCGTTCTCTGCCCAGCCGACAATCACACTGCCGTCTGCAGAGGCGTCGTAGGCGAGGCTCTCAAACCCGCCCAGCGTGCCCAGATCCTGCATCACGCTATTTTGCCAGCGAAACGCACGCCGTCTGCCATCTGCATCATTCGATGTGCCCACTACGACAGCCCCGTCTGCCGAGACACCGTAGGCTCGACTGTAGCCACTGGCGAACGCGCCGAGATCTTCCATCACACCGTTCCGCCAGCGGAAGGCGCGATTACGGGCAAGCACGTCGTTCGCAACACCGACAATCACGCTGCCATCTGCCGAGACGCCATTGGCGAAACTGTCGACGCCACCCAGCGTGCCTAGACCCTGCATCACACCATTTTGCCAGCGAAACGCACGGAGCGCGTTCTCCAAATCAAATGCCCAGCCGACCACAACGCTGCCATCGGCAGAGACACCCGTGGCATAACTCTCCCCGCCACCCAGAGTGCCTAACCAGGTCAAAGTCTGCGCGGGAGCAGACCACACTCCCGTCACCACAGTCAGCAGGGCGCCAATACCGTTCCAGCCGCGCCCGAGCACACACCGCTTACTATTCCTCAACCGAACCCGTAGCATGGATTTTCCTCCCTGTGCTATTATAGCCCAGATTCCTACGAGGGCAAACACAGCGAGTATCGAATTGTGCAGGTGCCCCAATCAGCCACTAACCAACCCGCATCAGTCGAAGAGGGGTATACTAAACTCGGAGGTTTTGAATGAAGAGACTCTTGAGCCTGTTGGGAGCGTTGTTGGCTATTGCGGCATTGGCACAGAACTATGTGGACATCTCCATCGGTGGTAAGTTCATTATGCGCTTGCGTGCAGGCTACGGCAACCTGAGTGTGGCGGAGCGTGCCCGCATTGTGGAGGAGCGTCTGACCGAGCTGCTCGGAGCGAAACTAACAGAAGAACAGATTACGCTGAAGGAAGTGCGTAAGGATCGGCAGTACGAAATCTATGTACGCGAGCGGCTGTTGATTACCGTGACACCTGCAGACGCTGAAGCAGCGAAAATGAGCGTCAAGCAGATGGCGGAACACTGGCTCAAGCAGTTGCGCCAGACCTTGCCCGGGCTGAGCGCACGACCGCCTCAGTGAGCCTGGGCTAAACCGAATCGCCAACGGCGGCAATAATTGGGAGGAGCGACGATGCGAACCACTTATGCTGACGAATTGCGACTGGAGGACTACGCTGTGCATCCGGAGCGGGGCTTCCTGCCCGTGGAAGACCCGTTGCCCTACTTAGAGGACCCGTATTACGCGCCGTGGGAGCAGATTGCGGCAGATTTGCCCAAACTGCTGGTGGCACAGAAGGTGCGACAGGTCGTGGACGCGATGCCGCGTCTAACAGTAGACCGGCTGCAAACTGAGCGTGAACTCCGTCGGGCGATGCTGCTCCTTTCCTACATCGGGCATGGCTACGTGTGGAACGGCGATGCGCCTGCCGAACGCATTCCCGCGAACCTTGCCCAGCCCTGGCACGAGGTGAGCCAGCAGCTGGGCAGGCCGCCCGTACTCTCGTATGCCTCTTACGCGCTGGATAACTGGCGTCGGTTAGACCCTACTGCGCCTGTCGTGCTGGGCAACATCGTATTACTGCAGAACTTTCTGGCGGGACTGGATGAAGAGTGGTTCATTCTGATTCATGTCGACATCGAGGCGAAAGCGGCGCGGGCTATTTGCCAGATTCCAACTGCCCTGCGCGCCGCGCAGCAGAACGACTTGCCCACCCTGACCCACGCGCTTGGGGAGGTTGCCGCGGCGCTGGAGCAGATGTATGCCGTGTTAGCGCGCATGCCCGAAGCATGCGACCCCTATATCTATTATCACCGTGTGCGTCCGTATATTCACGGCTGGAAAAACAATCCCGCGTTGCCCAACGGCGTGATTTACGAAGGCGTGGACGCCTACGGCGGGCAGCCCCAGCAGTTTCGCGGTGAGACGGGCGCGCAAAGCTCGATTATTCCGACGCTGGATGGGCTACTGGGCATTCAGCATGCGGATGACCCGCTCAAAACCTATCTGATGGAGATGCGCCTCTATATGCCTCCCGCCCATCGTCGGTTTATGGAGGCGGTGGAGACGCGCTCCAGCGTCCGCGCAGTTGTGTTGGAAAGCGGCGATACCGCTCTCTGCGAAATCTATAACACCTGCGTGGAAGGCATTCAGCGTTTCCGTGCTTTGCATCTGGAGTACGCCGCGAGCTACATCTACAAACAGCAGGCGAAAGACGCTAAGAACCCGACACGGGTTGGCACCGGCGGCACGCCGTTTATGAAATACCTCAAGAAGCATCGCGACGAGAGCGGTGCGCACAAGGTGCAGGTTTAGAAGCCCTGCGCTTCGCGCTCGCGTCGGGCGAGGCGTTCGGCGCGACGTTGCTCCGCTGCTTCCCATTTGCGCCGCTCTTCGTCGGTTTCGGGCTGCACGGGCGGTACAGGCGTGGGGCGACCCGCTTGATTCAGCGCGACATAGACCAGATACGCCTGCGAAGTGATGCGCCGCTCCCCCGTGAGCAGATTCTCTGCTTCTACAACCGCCTCTACTTCCATCGAGGTGCGCCAGGCGCGTACCATCCGCGCGCGCACATGCACCAGATTACCCACATGCACCGGTTCACGGAAATTGACCGAGTCGATCTCTACGGTCACGGCGGGGTTGCGTGCATGGCGCGAGGCGACGATTCCGCCCGCTTCATCAATCAGCTTGAGTACCCAGCCGCCATGCACATTTCCTAAGGGGTTGGCATGTTCCGGGTTCATCATCTGCGTCAGAATCACCTCTGTCTCCGAAGGCGTGCGTGGCTCCATCAACTCAATTCTACTCGAAACCCTCCAAAGCGAAAAGAGGGGTGGCATGAATCCTTTCTGCTGTTTGGCGCCTCTAACTATACGGAAGCCGCACTGGACGGTTTCATTCTACAAGCGACAGGAGGTATGCAAACGATGGAAATTAGATACGATATCGAGGTAGATGCACGCGGGCTGCAGTGCCCGATGCCGATTGTGAACGCGCGTAAGACTTTTCAGTCGCTGCAATCGGGTCAAACATTGCGCGTGCTGGCGACGGATCCCGGCTCGGTAAATGACTTCAAGGGCTGGGCTAACATGGTCGCCGACGCGGAACTCGTGGCGCAAGAAACAACAGAAATCGACGGCAAAATGGTCTATGTGCATTATGTACGCAAGAAGTGAGGAGGTGGACGCATGACGACCAATGGTCAGATGGCTGTGATAGAGCGCGCTTCGCCCGACTTAAGCACACTACATGAGCAGGTCGAGCGATTGCAAGCGCAGGTAGACGCCTTGCGTGCACAATCGCCTGATAACCGCCTGTCGATGGTGGTCTTTTCAGGCGATCTGGATCGCGTGTTGGCGGCGTTCGTGATTGCTTCTGGCGCGGCTGCCAGTGGGATGGAGGTTTCGATGTTCTTTACCTTCTGGGGGCTGACTGCACTGCGTCATAAGCGGGAGTCACGAGGGAAGACCTTGTTCCAGAAGTTGATGGGCTGGATGACGCCGGTGGGCACGCGCGGATTGGGTGTGTCGAAGATGAACTTCGGCGGAGTCGGCGCGAAAATGCTGCGCACGATGATGCGACAGCAAGGCGTGCCGCAAATTGAAGAGATGGTGCAAATGGCACGCGATCTGGGCGTGCGAATCGTCGCCTGCCAGATGTCGATGGATGTGATGGGCATCCACAAAGACGAAATCCTCGACGGCGTCGAGGTCGGCGGCGTGGCGACCTTTCTTGCCGACGCCACAAGGTCTAAGGCGACGCTCTTTATCTAACCCCCAATGGTACGACGGCACTCCCGCCGTCGTACATTTTTTCGTCTCCTGCGGGTCATTCGTTTCAGGCGCCGAATGTGCTATAATAGAAATCGTATTCTGAGGGAGCGGAAAAATTGGCGGAGCTTAAGCAGGTAGAAATTGCACGCTTGGCAGGTGTCTCGCAGGCGACAGTATCGCGCGTGCTGAAAGGTGATCCGCAGGTGAATGAGGCGATGCGCGAGCGTGTGCTGGCGGTTGTGCAGGAGCTGGGTTATGTACCCGATGCACGGGCGCAGTCGCTTCGCTCGCAGCGCACACGCCTGCTGGGATTAGTTGTTCACCGTGCCCCTGCCGCCTTAGCAGGGGATCCCTTTTTTAGCACGCTGATTGCCTCGATTGTTGAGCAATCGGGCAGATATGATTATCATCTCTGTGTGGACACGGCGCGTACTGCCCGCTCGCAGCGAGCCATCTATGAAGAGCTCCTGCGCACGCGGCGTGTGGACGGGCTGATCCTGGTGGAGTCCGAGACGCACGACAAGCGTATCGAACGGTTGTGCCGTGAGGGGTTCCCCTTCGTGCTGATTGGACGCTACGACCCCATCGACGCGGTCTGCTCGGTCGATAACGACAACATCGGCGCGGCGTTTATGGCGACCGATTATCTCCTGCGTACAGGGCGACAGCGAGTTGCCTATATCGGTGGCCCGGCAGGGCTTACGGTAACACGCGACCGGTTGCAGGGCTATAAAAATGCCTTGGAAGCGCATGGAATCGGCTACAACCCCTGTCTGATTGGATTTTCGGAGTTCAACGAGCGTAGTGCGGCGAGCGCGATGGCGGAACTGCTGAACCATTCGCCCGCGCCCGACGCGGTGCTGGGGCTCGATGACCGAATCGCACTGGGCGCCATGCGTGAAGCCAAACGGCACGGCGTGCGTATTCCCGATGAGATCGCCTTCATCGGCTTCAACGATAGTCCCCTGTGCAACTATGTGGAGCCGAGTCTGACCTCAGTGGCTGTCGATATCCCTGCACTGGCTCGCAAAGCCACCGAGATGCTCATCGCGCTGATTGAAGGACGCGAGCCGCACCCAAAACGTCAGATTGTGCCCGCCCGACTGGTCAAGCGCGAGTCAGCCTGAGCGTAGATAGCGATCCACCCGCCGTTGCTCCAAGCTTGCTTAGCGTAAATGGATTATCTCCACCTGTTTCTCAGGCAGGGTAATCACCGCGCAGGTGGATTCGCCTGTCAACCAGCCGCAGACCTCGCCCGGGTTCAGCACCGTGCAATTACCCACAGTGTGCAGTTCCTGCTGATGCGTGTGTCCGTAGATGACGAGGTCATACAGCCCGCTCCGTGCGAACGCCTCCACAGGCTCTGGCTCGTGTACCATCGCGATGCGGCAGCTTTCCAGTTCTAAAAACAGGGGTTGAACTTGCACCTGACCGATTTCGCTCAGCCGCTTTGCCAGTCCCAGCCGCTCGCCGTCATTATTCCCGAAGATACCTATCAGGCGACAGGGCAGGCGCGATAACTCGTTCACCACGAACGGCGCGATATAGTCGCCCGCGTGCAGAACCAGCTCCACCTGCAAATCGTTGAGCGCGTCCACTGCACGGCGAAGGTTGCCCAGGTGGTCATGCGTGTCCGAGAGTACACCAATGCGCACAGGTATCGTCTCCTATCCAAACCACTCAAAATAGTCGGGGCTGAGGTCTACCTGCACATTTTTGACCTGCGTATAAAGTTCCAGCAAGCAGTGTAGCCCCAGCTCGCGTCCGAAGCCACTTAGTTTATATCCGCCATAGGGCGCCTGGGGCGGAATCATATTGTAACAGTTCACCCAGACTTTGCCCGCCTGAATCTGGTGTGCGAGGCGCAGCGCCTTCCCGATATCTTGCGTCCACACACCCGCCGCCAGTCCGTAGTCGGTCATGTTCGCCAGGCGCACGGCTTCCTCTTCCCCCTCGAAAGGCATCAGCATTGCCACAGGCCCAAAAATCTCGTCGCAAGCGACGCGCATGGTAGGTTGCACCTCTTCCAGAACGGTAGGCTGAAAGTAGAATCCCTTGTCAAACGGTGGCTCCGTAACCCGTCTGCCGCCGGTGAGGATTTTCGCGCCCTCTTCAACGGCAGTGCGGACATAGTACTCGGTCTTCTCGAGCTGCTCCCGCTTGTGGAGCGTGGCAAACTCGGTGGTAGGGTCGAGCGGGTCGCCCATCTGCAGGCGTTGGGCGCGGGCGACGAAGGCGTCGCGGAATCGGTCGAAAATGGGTTTCTCCACGAAGATGCGGGTCGCGGCGGTACACATCTGTCCTTGTGCGAAGTAGTTCGCGAGGAGTGCATGCGCAAGGGCGCGGTCAAAGTCCGCGTCGGCGAACACGATAAACGGTGATTTGCCCCCCAGCTCCAGCGACACGGGGGCGATGTGCGTCGCCGCGTTTTGCATCACGCGCACACCCACCCCGGTAGAACCCGTGAACGAGATTTTCCGCACCTTCGGGTGCCTCGTAATCAGATTGCCAATAGTGTCAGGGGTCGGGTCAGTCAGCACATTGAACACGCCTGCAGGGACACCCACCTGATGCATCACTTCTGCCAGCATAAGCGCGGTTATCGGCGTGGTGGGAGCGGGTTTGAGCACCATCGTGTTGCCTGCAGCGAGCGCGGGGGCGATTTTGATCGCAGCCAGCCACAGGGGAAAGTTCCACGGGGTAATCGCGCCCACGACGCCGTAAGGTTCGCGGCGCGTATAGTTCAAATACATGCCCGGTAGGGGAATGGTCTCACCCAGCGTCGCCGTTGCGACCCCTGCAAAGTACTCGAGCACTGCGATGGTGGCGGGGATGTCGTGCGCCATCGTCTCGCGGACGCAGCGTCCTGTTTCCTGCGACTCTGCGAACGCGAACTCTTCATAGCGTGCCTGTATGCCTTTGGCGACGGCGCGCAGGATTTCACCGCGCTCTTCATAGGAGCGCGCCGCCCAGTCGGGAAAAGCGTAGTTTGCCGCATCGACCGCTGCGTTCAGCTCTGACTCGCCCGCTATCGCACAGGTAGCAATGACTTTGCCATTAGCAGGGTTGTGTACTTCATACCGTTCCGCCGTGTCTGCCCATGCACCGTCGATGTATAGCCTGTAGGTTTGCATCGTCGCCTCCGGAGGTTGGGGTTCGACAAGGGGAAAGTTTTTCCTACTTGTGAGAGGCTGTTTACGGGCGCTGAAGCCGTTCCCGGGCAAACAAGGAACGGCTTCAGTCGTCAGCGATATTGCCCCGTTTTCCTAAGAGGCTTGCTGAATATCTTCCTGGGTCAGGATTTCGGGGTCTTTGCGTTGCGTCACCGTCTCTTCCGTGATGACCACACGCTTGATGTTGGGATTGGAGGGGACTTCGTACATTACGTTCAGCATAATTTCTTCCAGGATCGCCCGCAGGGCGCGCGCGCCTGTGCCCCGACGGATCGCTTCCTGAGCGATGGCGCGGAGCGCGCCTTCCTGAACGACCAGTTCGACGCCGTCCAGCTCGAAGAATTTCTGATACTGACGCACCAGCGCGTTCTTCGGCTCCACCAGGATTCGGGCTAAAGTGGCTTCATCCAGCGCGTCCAGAGTCGCCACGACCGGCAATCGCCCGATGAACTCGGGGATTAGCCCGAACTTGAGCAAATCCTCTGGCATCACATGCTGCAACAGTTCACCTGCGTTGCGCTTACGCCGGCTTTCGGGGCTGGAGCGGAAGCCCATCGACTGGTCGGTCAAGCGTCGTTCGATAATCTTCTCCAGTCCATCGAATGCACCGCCACAGACAAACAGGATGTTGGAGGTGTCGATCTGGATGAACTCCTGATGAGGGTGCTTGCGTCCGCCCTGAGGAGGCACATTCGCGATAGTGCCTTCCAGTATTTTGAGCAACGCCTGTTGCACGCCCTCCCCTGACACGTCGCGCGTGATGGAGGGATTATCCGCTTTGCGAGCGATTTTATCGATCTCGTCAATATAGATGATGCCGCGTTCGGCGGCTTTGATGTCCATATCTGCTGCTTGGATCAGGCGCAGCAGGATATTCTCGACATCTTCGCCGACATAGCCCGCTTCGGTGAGCGCGGTGGCGTCGGCGATGGCGAACGGCACATTCAAAATACGCGCCAGCGTCTGCGCGAGCAAGGTCTTACCGCTACCGGTCGGACCAATCAGCAGGATGTTGCTCTTTTGCAGTTCCACATCGCTGCCTGCGCCCGCTTTCAAGCGCTTGTAGTGGTTGTACACCGCCACCGACAGCACGCGCTTGGCGCGCTCCTGTCCCACCACATACTGGTTCAGAACACGATAGATGTCCTTCGGCTTGGGAACGGTGTCCACCGCGCCGAGTGGATGCGTCGGCACAGGGGTGTTCGACTCGCTGCGGAGAATATCGCCCGCTAACTTCACACAATCGGCGCATACGCCGCCATACATACCCAAAATCAATTTGCGCACATGCTCGCGGGACTTGCCGCACAGCACGCACCGATCCATCATGCGTGTGTCATTTATTCTTGCCACAGATAGCCTCCTGGTTATCGACCGCTGCGGTCTAATACATGGTCGATTATTCCATACTCTTTGGCTTCCTGCGCGGACATAAAGTAGTCGCGAGCCGTATCTTGTTCCACGCGCTCGATGGGCTGCCCGGTGTGTCTGTGTAGAATGTTGTTCAGGATATCTTTGTAGCGCAGCACCTCACGCGCTTGAATCTCGATATCGAGGGCGGTTCCCTGAAAGCCCGCGTGTACCTGATGGATCATGATGCGTGCGTGCGGCAGCGCGTAGCGTTTGCCCGGTGCGCCGCCCGCCAGCAGTACCGCGCCCATACTGGCAGCTTGCCCGATACAGATTGTTGCGACATCGGGGCGGATCATCTGCATCGTGTCGTAAATTGCCAGCCCTGCACTCACGACCCCGCCCGGCGAGTTGATATACATATCGATATCCTTGTCGGGGTCTTCCTTCTCCAAAAACAGCAGCGACGCCACCACGAGGTTCGCGATATCGTCGTTGATGGGTGTGCCGACGAACACGATGCGATCTTTGAGCAGACGCGAGTAGATGTCGTAGGCGCGTTCCCCGCGCGCGGTCTGTTCCACCACCATCGGTATCAACTGGTTCTTCGGATAAATCATGGTCAAGCTCCTTGCTCCGTATTTTGGACGATTTCGAGCAGTTTTTGGAGCGCCCGCTCGAGGCGGATTTCTTGAGCGACGCGCTGACGGAATTCCTGGTCATTGAGCAAGCGCACCCGTTGCGCTGGGTCTTCAATGGTTTCTGCTACCGAGCGCACGACGGTTTCCACTTCATCGTCGCTGGCTTGAATCCCCTCCTGGTCGGCAATTGCCATCAGGATAAAGGTATTTTGTAATCGGGTGATGCCTCGCTCGCGCAGCTGCTCGATGAGTTGTTGCTGGTTCATTCCGGACTGCTGCAGGAACATCTCGACGGTCAAGCCGTTGGCACGCAGCTCTTCGGCGAAATCGCGCGCCTCTTCGCGCAGTTGCTCTTCGATAAGGGCTTCAGGCAGATGCACTGTGCTGCGCTCACGCAGGGCGGCTAACGCCTGCCCTTGCGCCTGGTCCTGCAGGTAGCGTATTTTCTGTTCGGTGATTCGCTCACGCAGGCGGGCGCGCATATCGTCCAGACTCTCGTAGCCCAGCCCACGCGCGAATTCGTCGTTAATTTCCGGGTAAATCGGCGTATGCACGCGCTGCAGCTCGACCTCCACTTGCAGTGTTTTGCCTGCGAGATCGGGGTCGTTGAAAGTATCCGGGAAAGTAAGCGTCGCTTCTTTTTTCTCGCCTTCGCTCATCCCGCCGAGCAGGTTATCCAGCTCGCCAAAGGTTTTCCCCAGCGTTACCATATAGCGGTTGGGTTTCGCGTTCTCCTCTTCCAACGACTTGATGGCAATCACGAGGCGGTCATCGGGCTGCGCAGCGCGGTCGGGCGCATGTTCCAGGCGCATCTGGCTCTGGCGCATCGAGTCGAGGGCTTGTTCCACTTCTTCGTCCGTTGTCTCCTGCGGGGGGACGGGGAAACGCAGATCGCGATATTCGCCCAGCGGTTCCACTTTGGGGCTCAGTGGCACGATGAGCTTGAACCGGAACGGTTCCCCCTCCTGAAGCAGCTCGATATCCACACTGGGTGGACGATAGGGTTGCAACTGTTCTTGCTCCAGCGCTTTAGGGATAAACTCATCCATCATCAGTTCGCCTGCAGCGCGGCGCAGTTGTTCTTCGGGAATCATGCGCCGAATTGCGTTCAGCGGCGCCTGTCCGGGTCGGAAACCGGGCACCCGCACGCCCCTGCCGAGCAAGCGAATGGCACGCTCGAACATGCGCTGAGTCGTCGGCGCATCTATCTCGATCGTCAGCTGAACCGTCGCAGGCGCGGGTTCCTCGCGGTTAAGGATTTGAAAGGGCTGGATGGATTGCATTTGCATGATGACGCCTCTAAATTAGAATGGAGCGGGAGACGGGACTCGAACCCGCGACCCTCTCGTTGGCAACGAGATGCTCTACCACTGAGCTACTCCCGCACATCGATACTTATTATACCCGATTTGGTGGGCGAGGGGAGACTCGAACTCCCACGGGGAGGCGCCCACCAGATCCTAAGTCTGGCGTGTCTACCATTCCACCACTCGCCCGCGTGGTGGTGCCGAGGGGCGGATTCGAACCGCCGACACCCGGATTTTCAGTCCAGTGCTCTACCTCTGAGCTACCTCGGCGCATCTGGCGGGGCTGACGGGACTTGAACCCGCGACCTCTAGCGTGACAGGCTAGCGCTCTGACCTGGCTGAGCTACAGCCCCGCTGGTTCCATCGGGGCGCTCGCTGGTGGGCGAAGCAGGACTCGAACCTGCGACCTCTTCCTTGTAAGG
>JAOAFW010000327.1 GCA_026416065.1 Fimbriimonadales bacterium | reverse complement strand
CCTGCCCCCTGATGAAGCGGATGAGTGGCTCCATTACGCCCGCCAGTACGCCCTGCAGCCGATTTTTCTGCTCACGCCCACCAGCACAACGGAGCGCATCCGCCTTGTGGCGGAGCGTGGGCAGGGGTTTATCTACTGCGTCTCGCGGACAGGCGTCACAGGCGCACGCGACCAGCTGCCTCCTGACCTGCCCGACCTCGTGGCGCGCATTCGCGAACATTCCGAATTGCCCATCGCCGTCGGGTTCGGCGTGTCTAAGCCAGAGCATGTGCGCCAGATTGCCCAAATCGCTGATGGTGCGGTGGTGGGCAGCCAACTGGTGCGCTACCTGCACGAGTTCGCCGATTCGCCACACTGGCAAACTGCTGTTGGCGAATATCTCCGAGGGCTCAAAGTAGCGACGCGTCCATAAGCTAAGAACTCGCGCTTGTATAACTTTTCAACGCAAACTTCCAAAAAGCGCGCCCCGCAAGGAAAAAGGCCAGTGCCCAAGCGACCGCGAACCACAGGAACCCTGCCGAAGCTTTGCCGAGCAGGGCTTTCGTGGGGATGGTCGCCAGAAACGCAATCGGCAGCACATAGGTAAACAGGCGACGCAACACCGTTTCAAACACATCCGTCGGGAAACGACCAATCTGCGCGAACACATCCGACAGCACCCACAGATTCTCCACACGCACCAACCAGATGCTCAGCGTCATCATCATAAAGTGGAACGAATAGAAAATCAGTACACCCGTCAACACCATCGCCAGATACAGGGCGATATTCGGCAGCGCGGGCAGGTACTCCAGTCGGAGCAGCGCGTAGACGCCCAGCAGCACCGCCACGACCAGCGAGCCGAGCTGATCCAGATTGATCCGGCGCAGCGAGATCCAGAACTGTGAGTCGACGGGCTTGAACAGCACGAAGTCCAGAGTGCCCTGTCGCACCATCGTGGGCAATTCTGATAGCCCAAAGTAGAACAGCGTAGCGATGAGCGCGTCGATAAAATACAGGGTCGCTGCCAGCACGAGCGCCTCCGACTCGCTCCAGCCCGCGATGGAGTCCGTATGGCGGTAGATAATCTTGAGCGTCGCCAGAAAGAAGCCCAGCCAGAGCGCATTGTAGAGTACCTTCGCCCAGAAGTTGGCGCGGAACTCCATCTCGCGCACGAGACTGGTGCGCAAAAACGCCTTGTACAGGTTCCAGTAGAAGCCAAGCCGTTTCACATCCCCACCCCTGTATACTGTCTTAGCCCCTTGCGCCAGAGGAGCTGCGCTGCGCCGATACCGACAAGCACCCACACCGCCTGCAAACCGATTTCCATCCACATCGCCTCGCCTTGCAACTTCCCAATGGCAATCTCTACGGGCACAGCGGTTGTGTAGCGGAAGGGGAATGCCATCGCCAGTATCTGCAACCAGCCCGGCATCAGGGCGATGGGCGCGACCCAGCCGCTAAGCAGGAGCATCGGCGCGTAATAGAGTGAGAACACGCTTTGCGTCTCCTGGAGCCAGAATGCGAGCGCCGCCAGCGCGTAGGCAGTGAAAAAAGAGACCAGGTGCCCCAACAGCACGCTCAACCAAAAGGTCCACCCCAAATCGATTGGACTGAGGGGGGTAAACCGGCTGTAGTACCAGAGCGCGAGCGCGGCGACCGGCGCGAACAGCACCATCCGCATCGCCCGCCACGAAAGGTTCTGCGCCACCAGCCGCCATACAATCGGTACCGGTCGCAACAGCCACTGCGACAGTATCCCCTCCTTGATTTCCCACGATAGATCCCACATAATGTGGCTTACGATGAAGTTGGTGGTGAAGGCAATCATTACATAATAGGTGACCATCTCGCCGGGGTTGTAGCCGGCAATCGCCTCGCGCCCATTATACGCCGAGAGCCAGACGAGTGGCATCACAAGGCAATGCACCACATCGGTCAGCATCCAGATGAACGCGCTGGCGCGATAGGCGAGGCTATCAGCGATGTAGATTTTCAGCAAAGCGACAACCTTCGATGCAAGCGAACGCACGCGGGAATTGTACCAGAAAGGCGCGTTTATACCTCGCGCTCTTTCATTCGTTCCCGCGCCTTACGCTCGATGTTTTTCCAGATGCCCCGTAGCCCCATCGCCTGCTTCATCGCCTCCAGCGTCTCATCGGCAATCTGGCGCACCTTAAGCGTGCCGGTGTAGATGATTTCTTCCACCAAGCCGCGTTCTTTGGTGAACTGCTCGCGCCGTTCGCGAATCGGGTCTAAGAAGTTATTCAGTGCGCGCGCCAGTTTCTCTTTGACTTCCACATCCCCCACGCGCCCCTGCCGGTAGCGAGTTTTGAGATCCTCCACCTCTTCGCGATTGGGGTTGAAAATGTCGTGGTAGATGAACACCGGATTGCCTTCCACTGTGCCGGGGATGTCCGCACGGATGCGCTTGGGGTCAGTGTACATGCCGCGCACTTTCTTCTCCACCGTCTTGGAGTCGTCCGAGAGGAAGATGGCATTGCCCAGGCTCTTGCTCATTTTCGCCTGTCCGTCCGTGCCCACCAGTGTCGGCACCTCACTGAGCATCACTTCGGGGATGGGGAACACCTCGCCATAGAGGTTGTTGAACCGCCGTGCAATCTCGCGCGTGATTTCCACATGCGCCTCGTTGTCCTTGCCGACGGGCACGAGGTGGGCGCGCGGCATCAGAATATCGGCGGTCTGCAACACAGGATAGCCCACCAGACCGAATGGAACCGCTTCCTCGTCAATATTCGCCGCGCGCGCCATGTCTTTCAGGCTGGGCAGGCGCGTCAGGCGTGGCAACGACACGAGCATCTCGAAAATTAAGTTCATCTCGTACACCGCGTGAATCGCTGACTGGAGATAAATCGTGGACTTGTTCGGGTCTATGCCCACTGCGAGATAGTCCAGCACCATCTCGCGGATGTTCGTGCGCATCTCTTCGATGTCTTCATGCGTGGGGCGCGTGGTGAGCATGTGCAGGTCGGCAATCAGGAAGTAGCAGTCGTATTCGTCTTGGAGTTTGACGCGGTTCTGCAGGGAGGCAACATAGTGCCCCAGATGGAGTTTGCCCGTGGGGCGGTCGCCCGTCAGCACTCGTTTGCGCTCGCTCATCGGGGGAGGATTATACCTTACAGGATTCTCCCCACTCTTGTCGTATGTGAAGCTCGTGCAAAGCTGGCGCATCACCCCTGCGAAGCGGGTTCGGGGCGTGTGGCGTCCGCCGGGCGATAAGTCGATTACCCATCGCGCGGTGATACTGGGATTGCTTGCGCGTGGCACGACGGAAATCGAGAACTTTCTGGAGGCGGACGACTGCTTGCGTACGCTTCATATCGCGCAGCAGCTCGGCGCGGTGGTGGAGCAACTTGGGGAGTCGCACTGGCGCATCATAGGGCGCGGGGGCGAGACGCTCACAGAGCCAACCGAAGTGCTGGACGCAGGTAACTCGGGCACGACCACGCGCCTGATGGCAGGCGTGCTGGCGTCGTACCCTATTTTTAGCGTGCTGACGGGCGACGCTTCGCTGCGCAGGCGTCCGATGCGCCGCATCGTGGAGCCGCTGCAACGTATGGGCGCACATGTCGACGGTAGGGAAGGCGCAACGCGCTTACCCCTGTGCATTCGCGGGGGCGATTTGCGGGCAATCAAGCACCTCACGCCCGTCGCCAGCGCGCAGGTGAAGTCCTGTATTTTGCTCGCCGGGCTAAACGCGGTGGGCGTCACGGAGGTCACGGAGCCGACTTTCTCACGCGACCATACCGAACGGATGCTTCGGGCGTTCGGCGCGGAGCTGGAGACGCAAATCTGCACTGCTGGCGCGCATCGTGTGCGCCTGCGTGGCGGGCAACGGCTGGAAGGGCAGTCGCTGACCGTGCCGGGCGACTTCTCGTCTGCCGCGTTCTGGATTGCCGCCGCGCTGCTGCTGCCCGGTTCGGAACTCGTGATAGAGGGGGTCGGTGTGAACCCGACGCGTACAGGGCTGCTGGAAGCCCTGTCGCAAGGAGGCGTGCATCTGGAATGGAGTGGAATTGATGAGCAGGCGGGCGAGCCGACGGCGACACTGCGCGTGAAACCGCAACCGCTCGGCGCGATGCGCATCGACGGTTCACTTGTCCCCCGCCTGATTGACGAGGTACCCATCCTCACGCTGCTGGCGACGCAGGCGCATGGGGAGACCCTCATCCGTGACGCTGCTGAACTGCGCGTGAAAGAGTCCGACCGAATCGAGGCGATTGCAACCGAGCTGAACAAGATGGGCGCACAGATTGAACCCCTGCCTGACGGGCTTCGCATTCACGGTCCCACGCCCCTGTGTGGCGCAGAGGTACAGAGCCACGGCGACCACCGCATCGCGATGACCCTTGCCGTTGCGGGACTGATTGCTCGGGGCGAAACCGTCGTTCACGATGTAGCATGCGTGCAAACCAGCTTCCCAGAGTTTGAGCAGTTGCTGAGTGAACTAGTAGAGTATGCGTAGCACGGGCGCCTCGCCCGCGCCACGCTTATCGCGCCTGAAACGATACAATCTGGCTGATGGCGCGTGTGTTGCGGTCGTTCGTGAATGCCAGCACTACTGCGTAGTACGTGCGCCCACTGACCAGCGTGGGCCCTGTGTAGACCAGCGAAGTCGCGGGCGCAAATACTTTCGCTGCACCCGGATTGCTCAAGTCGGTAGGGTAGTAGGGTGCGACGTTGTAGTCGGGGAAACGGTCGTAAATCAGCACGAGGTAATAGTCCGCGTTGGGCACGGGTGTCCACTGCAGTATCAAACCGTCCACGAGTTCATTCGGGAAGGGGCGCGTAATGGCGACGGGCGTGAACGGGCGTGCGCTGACGCGGTTGCTGCGCCCCGACACAGTGCCGGGCAAATTGTTCAGGTAGTCGGTGTTCAGGGCAACGGTTTCGTAGTAGTAGGTTACATTCGGTTGGAGCGTGGGGTCTAAGTCGGCGAAGAAGTCGGCGAGTGGGTCGCGGAGGAAGGCGATTGCGTTGCGGTTCAGCTCATCGATTGTGCGCCCACGATAGATCCCGTAGCCCAGCAGGCTTGACTGTTCCTGATATTCCCAGCTGAGGTCTATCTCAATCCAGTAGTCGCTCGCGGCGCGTGAGGCGACGGCTCGTCGAGGGCGTGGTTTCTCGTCAAACAAGGCGCGGATCGCATTATAGGCGTCGCGTTCGCGCCCGCTGCGCGTGGTGGTCAGCACGCGCGGCATCGTCCACGCCGTCGCCTCCAGGTTCAGAGGTGTCTGTACAGGACGGTTCACGGAGCGATTGAGGGTAAAGCTAATCACCGTAGTTCGTCCCGCGACGACCTGTGCAGTGCGATTGTCGTTCTCGTAGTCGGGCGCGGAAGCGACGACGGGATACTCATAGCCCGCAGGCAATCCCGCGATACGGTAGAAACCGCGCCGGTCGGTGATTGCAAACGCACTGCTGAGTGCCCCCCCTGCGAACACTCGCGCGCCCTCAATCCCCCTGCCAAACGCATCGCGCACAAACCCTTCAACAGTCCCCTGTTGGCTCACCGGGGCAATCATGATGTTTACATTTTTGCTTTGCTCGTTCTCGAACACCTGTGCCACATTTTGCCCGGTGTATTCAACGCCGTTGATGAGAGCGCGGGCGCGGATAATCGTGAATCGGTCGGGCACGTTGGTCAAGTAATAGGTACCGTTATGCAGCGAGCGGGTCTGGCTATTGACCGAATTGGCGGCAAAGACCTCCGCGTTGGCAACGGGTTCGCCTTCCACATCCGTGATGGTGCCAGAAACGATCCCGACTTTACTCGAGCCGCCGCAGCCAAGCCCTGTCAGCGTTATCAGAACGCTCAGCGCACCCCAGAGGAATCGTCGCATCATCATACAGGTAGACGATTCGCACAGTGCAGGGTTTCTCCTGCGTAAAAGAAAAAGGACGGCGCCGTTGCCGTCCTATGATGTTCCCTGCAAAGGAGGGTTTCAGGCTTTACGACGGCGCAGCAGCAAGCCGCCCAGTCCCGTTGCCAGTGCAATCATGCTGGCGGGCTCCGGAACGACCGTCCAGTCTTGCTCCACGAGCATCAGTCCTGCGCCCGAACCGGGACGTCCGCCACCCGTCAGCTGGAAGGTTTCGTAAACCGTAACATCGTTCGCAGGCACTGCAAGCGACACAGGAATCACAACGCTAAAGGCACCATCGACGCCGCCCGAGTAGGCGTCGCCGTAGAACGCGCCGCTGTCCTGCCACAGGATCGCGTTATCCGAGTTGCGCACAACTTTCTTGAACCATGTGATTGTCCCAAAGTCAAATACATACCCCGCAATCACGAAGTTAAAACCATTGAGGTAAGGCTTCGTATTAGTTGGGTCTTGAATCGTGTACTGCCCAAAGAAGCTACCGCTGCTAAAGCCTGTACCCAAGCCAATCATAAGCGGATTGGGCGTTGCTGCAGCGGTCAGAAAAGTAATCTGCGGTACTGGGTTGCTCTGGACGATAGTGGGCACGGTCACAGGTGTTGAGGGCGGATTCAACACGCCGTTGCTGCTCCCAATCGTCACATTCCACGAGGCAAACGCGCTCGCAGCAATTGCTAATATCCCGACCGATGTGATGAGTCGTTTCATAGTTCTTCCTCCGTTTCAATCAGGCGCATATAAGCGCACACTGCCCTAAAAAAAGCAATTTCTGTGCCAAAGAGCTTATTTTGGCGAAAATCTGGTATTTATGGTGTTTCTCGATACAAAAAACAAATCGGGCGAGGATTGCTCCTCGCCCAATGAAGTGTGAGGGACAGATTATGTGGCGCTCAGCGTTTCCGTCGACGCATTGCCAGCAGCCCGACCAGACCACTGCTCAGTGCAATCATGCTGGCAGGTTCAGGTACCCAGTCCTGCTCCACCAGTAGCAATCCGGCAGTCGAGACAGGCTGCGTGGGCAGCACGAATAGCAGGAAGTTTTCAAACACCGAGACGTCGTTAGCAGGCACAGCGAGAGTAACCGGGATGTTTACGCTAAACACGCCGTTCGTACCGCCGAACCCAGCGCCGGCAAAAGAACCAGAACCGTTATACAGGATAGCGTTGTCGGAGTTGCGGACGACCTTCTTCTGCCAGACAATCATCGCGCTGCCGTCCACCACGCCTGCAATCACGAAGTTGAATCCAGTGAGTAAGTTTGTGTTGCCGGGCTGCGGGCTAATCTGATAGGCACCAGAGAAGGTTGCGTTCAGAAAGGGCGTACCATCGCCGACCAGAATCGGGTTGGGTACCGCCGCCGCAGTTAGGAAAGTGACCTGGGGCAGGGGATTATTGTTTACAACAGTTGGCACGCTAACAGGCGTGGATGGAGGGTTCAGTACCCCACTGCTGTTCAGAATTGTCACATTCCACGACGCAAATGCGCCTGTCGCCAGAGCGCTGGCTATTAAGACCGATGTGATCGCTCGTCTCATCATATAAACCTCCTTTGCGGCTTGCGGGCGAATCGGGCATAACAGAAAAAAACCCACCAAGCCTCACCCTTAGACGAGCAACTTCTGTGCCAAAGTTCCCAACGGAAGTGAAAACTGGTATTTTTGGGGACTGTGGGTGCTATAACAGCCCTGTGCGAATCCTCTCGCGTATCTGTCCTACCCAGCGAGCGTAATAAGCCAGGTTGTGGTAAGTAGCGAGTCGCAGCCCCAGCATTTCGCCGGCGCGGAACAGGTGGTGAATGTAGGCAAGCGAGTACCGCTGGCACACCCAGCAGTCGCATTCATGGTCAATCGGCTCCTGACACTCCAGATACTTGGCGTTGCGCAGGTTGAGCCTCCCCCGCGAGGTGAACACCGCGCCGTGCCGCGCGAGGCGTGTGGGCAACACGCAGTCGAACATATCGACGCCGTGCTGTACGGCGTGCCGAATATCCTCGGGGGTGCCCACGCCCATCAGGTAGCGCGGTTTGTCGGCAGGCATGCGCGGCGCAAGAAACTCCACGACGCGCCGCATCTCCTCCACCGGCTCGCCCACCGACACGCCCCCTATGGCATAGCCAGGTAGATCCAGCGAGGTAATCTGCTGCAGGCTCGTCAGGCGCAGGTCTTCATACACGCCCCCCTGAATCTGTCTCTTATACACATCT
>JAOAFW010000098.1 GCA_026416065.1 Fimbriimonadales bacterium | reverse complement strand
GAATCAAGCCGCTGGAATACCCGCTGCGCAATCTCCACCCCACACAACACCCCCTCCGCCTGCGCCAGAATCGCGCACTCGGTGGTATGGTCAGGCGGTATCAGGCTGTCGGTCGTCCAGTCGGCGGGGACAAGATCCTCTTGGAAAGCAAGGTCAATGACCGCCTCAATAAAGCGCTGGTTAAGTGTCATCGCGAGTTTTCCCCCAAACAGGAATGCGGATCATACTGCATAGAGAATCTCCGTGTTTTCTAGAATCCCTCTGCGTCGGAATGGATTCGGGCTACGTTCTATCGCGCGGCGTGAGACCAGCTCCACAGGGCGTCTCAACAATCGCTCAAATTCTTGCTCCGCTTGATGAAGCCGAAAAGCCGACCTGTAGACACCTGGTTCATAGGTTGCCAGCAAGTCGATGTCGCTATCAGGGCGGAAGTCGTCCCGCAGCGCAGAGCCGAACAGCTCCAGCTTCACAATTCGCCATCGCTGACACAGTGCAGCGATGCTCTCTGGCGACACACCCAACCGCTGCCAAATATCCGTGCGCATCGGCATAATTGTACCTTCAGAGGTATACTCGCTTGCTGATGGCGTCGCGGGAACCGATTAACGACTTAGACCTGACGCAGTGGCGGGAGTATGACGATATTCTGACCGACAGCCTGTGGCTGTTGGGCAAGCGCGACAATCATGGAGCGCACAAGCCCGACTACTGGGGCAACTTCGCCCCACAGATTCCCTATCAGGCGATGCGTCGCTTCACACGTCGGGGCGAACTGGTGCTTGACCCGTTTTCTGGGCTGGGCACTACGCTTATCGAAGCGCGGCGGCTGGGCAGACACGCGATTGGCGTCGAGCTGAGTCCAACGGTAGCGGAGACGGCGTGCGAGCGCATCGAGGCACAGGAGAACCCCTATACGGTGCGCACTGCTCTCCTGCAAGGTGACAGTGCGTGCCCTCAAACTGCCGAGCGCGTGCGTTGCCAGATGAACGAATGGGGGTTCGAGCAGGCGCAGCTGCTGATCCTCCACCCGCCCTACCACGACATCATCGCCTTCAGCGACGACCCGCGCGACCTCTCAAACGCGCCGACGCTGGAGATGTTCCTGAAGCAGTTTGAGCAGGTGGTGTGCAACTTCGCGTCTCTACTGGGAACCGACCGGTTCCTGACGCTGGTCATCGGCGACAAGTACGCGGGCGGTGAGTGGATCCCGCTGGGCTTCCACACGATGGAGGTCGTGCGCCGGCACGGCTTTCGGCTCAAGAGTATCTGTGTGAAAGATTTTCACGAGACGCGCGGCAAGCGCGGGCAGCGCAGCCTGTGGCGCTATCGCGCCCTAAAAGGCAACTTCTACCTGTTCGGGCACGAGTATGTGATGTTTTTTGAAAAGATGGCTACTGCTTTTCAGAGCGTCACGACCTGAATCTCAGCAAAGTTTGTAAGGCGTAAGTCGTTCGTGAGAAACAGGTCGCACTCTGCCAGCACTGCTGCGGCAAGATGCATGGAGTCCGCCAAATTGTAGCGATGGTAAGCGCGTATATCAGTCGCCTTGTCAGGGACTCCCGAAGTTAGGGGCATTACTTGGTTTACATACTGCGTGAAAAACAGGTCGAAGTCAGCAAGTAAGGCGAGGTTCCGCTGTCGCAAGGGCAGAATGCGACACTCTAATCGAGTCAATTCACAGACCACAAGCCAGTCGTCAGGTTGTAGATGTGCACGAACACGCGCATAGAAGTTGGGCGTTTGCTCTACGAAATAGATTACGGGCGCGCTGTCAAGATAAACTTTCCTCATCGTCTTCCTGACGCAGTTCACGAATGTA
The DNA here is from genome assembly GCA_026416065.1 of Fimbriimonadales bacterium. Classification (GTDB taxonomy): domain Bacteria; phylum Armatimonadota; class Fimbriimonadia; order Fimbriimonadales; family GBS-DC; genus GBS-DC. Next base: position 1,508 of record JAOAFW010000098.1, on the reverse strand, counting down.
CGCTTCTACCTCTTCGGGTGGCGTGGGGATATGCCCACGCGCGCGCTGACGCTCGTGAATAAGCTGTAAAATAGCCTCGCGTCCTGCAGAGGGTTTTTAATCGGGGATCTCAGCGCAGATATGTATTTGCACTCGACCACGAACTGGAATAGGCTGTTCCAGAGTGATCGTAACGCCATCTTCGGTAGTACCGATTGCTTCATAAAAGGTTTTCATGGCTGAGCAAAATCAGTATACCCAAAGCAAATCGTTGCGCAAGGCGAGTTGGAGACCTCTCAGGTGTTTTTTTTGAGAAAACCGCTACCGCCGTGTCACCAGGTAGATGATGCTGAGTATCAGCCAGAGGATTCGGAGCGGCTCTTCGGCAGAGGCGCGTCGTTGGGGTGGTTCGGGCACTTCCACTGTGTCGCCGGGCAGGAGTCTCTCGTCGGGGCGTGTACCCTGCGCCACTTCCAGCAGGTTCACCGTGATGCGCTGTTGCCTGCCGCGCTCGGTGGGGCGTAAAATCACCACGCGCTCAAGAATGGCGTTCACTTTGGGTCCGCCCGCCGCCTCAATCGCCTGCGTGAGCGTCATATTTTCGGCGTAGTTCACCAGTCCCGCGCGGTTCACCCCGCCGCGCACCACGATAAACTGTCGCGCGGAGCGGAACGGTACGTTAATCTGGTCGCCGGGCTGCAAATCCACATCGCCTTGCAGGGTGTTCAGGTTCACTACAATTGGCTCTGCGCGGTTGGCGCGACGGATTTGAATACGCGCGGTATCGGCTTCGGGCAGCGTGCCACCCGCTTTGCCCAACGCCTGAATCAGTGTCTTCGCCTCGTCGAACTCGAACGAGCCCGGCGAGCGCACCGCGCCCAGCACCAACACGTTCCTGCCCCCCGCGCGCAGGGGTACAAAGATGCGGTCGCCCGGTTGCAGGGGTGGGTTCGCACTCTCGTCGCCTTCCTGCACGAATTTGAGGTGGTTGAGGGTCAGCCGTTCGCCGTTAAGTCGCTCCAGCCGGACCGCGCTCAGGTCGGCGGTGTCAGTGGGTTGCGCCTCTTTGAGAGCGTCGCTCAGTCGCCAGCCAGACAGTAAGGTGAACTCGCCCCCGCGACGCACTGCACCCTGTATCGTGACTTTCGCCTCTGCGCGCTGAGCGATTTCCACGGTGACTTTCGGATCGCGATAGAACTGCCCTTCACGCAGGCGTCGGGCGATTTCAGCGGCAAGTTCTTCAGGCTTGCGCCCCGCCGCCTGCACAAGCCCAATCAGCGGCATCCGAAACGCGCCTGTAGAATCGACCACATAGACTCGCGAGAGGGACTCGTCGCCCTCTACTGTGATTCGGAGCGAGACGCCTGGCAAAATGCGCGGCGCGTCCTGCGCCCACGCCAGTAGCCACACGATCCATAACGTTAGCAGCCCTTCCCATCGCCTCATAGCGTATAGGATTCCTGCTCGTTCCGATAGAGCCACGCCCCATTCCAGTCATGCACCTGACGCATCCCGTTCACCGAGTCGCC
>JAOAFW010000081.1 GCA_026416065.1 Fimbriimonadales bacterium | reverse complement strand
AGATGTGTATAAGAGACAGCGGCTACACCGTCCACGAAGTGCCGATGAGTGAGTTTATTAAGTCGGGCGGGGCATGTAAGTGTCTGGTGCTGTGCTTACTGGAAAATTAGTTTCCCAGATCCGACGGTGGTTTCATCCTGCCCAGCAAGCCCATCAGCGCGATGACGGTCAACAGGTAGGGCAGCATCAATAGCAAATCGGTAGGCAGCTGCACGCCGAACACGGGCTGTCCCTGCAGGCGCATCTGCAACGCTTCGAAGAAGCCGAAGCCGAGCGCCGCGCCGGCAGCCCCCAGCGGATGCCACCTGCCGAAAATCAGCGCAGCCAGGGCGATGAACCCCCTGCCCGCGCTCATGTTCTCACGGAACTGCCCGGTGGCAGATAGCACCAGAAACGCCCCTGCCATACTGGCAAACACACCCGACCACAGAACCCCGATGTATCGAAGGCGCTTTACTGGCACGCCCATCGTGCGCGCCTTGATAGAATCGTTGCCTATGGCGTACACCCGCAAGCCCCAGCGCGTGCGCGTGAGCAGAGCCAGCAACACAAACGGCAACGCCAGCGCAAACAGCGTGAGCCAGCTCTGGTCTTTGAGCAGCGCGTCGAGAATCGGCAGATTCTCCAGCCCACCAAGCGACACCGCACCAAACATGCTTACCACGGAGGTCTCACCCGCCTCTTCGCGTGGCACGATGATTTGCCGAAACAGATAGGTACTCAGCCCCAGCGCGAGCAGGTTGATGGCAACACCGCTCACGATATGGTCGGTGCGCAGTTCTTGCGTGGCGACAGCGTGCAGCAGGGCGAGCGTCAAGCCGACCAGAATAGCGCATGCCAAGCCGACGATGGGCGAGCCGCTCAGGAGCGCGCCCAGCGCGGCGGCGAACGCGCCCATCAGGATCTTGCCTTCCAGCCCGATGTTAATGACGCCCACGCGCTCGCTCATCAGCCCGCCCAGCGCCGCCAGAATTAGCGGCGTCGCCTGCCGAACTGCAGTGCCTATCAGTTGTGCGTCGAACAGCTCGCCCATCGTTAGCCCTCCACACGCCGTTTGCGCAGGTACACCGCCGCCACGTAGAGGATCAGCGCGGCTTGCACTACGATGGCAATTTCTTTCGGCGCGCCGGTCTCTGCGTGGAGATGATACGCCCCGCTGCGCAGTGCGCTCATCAGCCAGCCAGAGAGGATGGTGAGCGCAGGGTGATTGCCCGCCAGCAGCGCGACGGCGATGCCGTCGAACCCGTATTCACTCGGAAACCCTTCAAAGAAGCGGTACTGCGAGCCGCAGACTTCGATGGCGCCCCCCAGCCCTGCCAGCGCGCCCGCAAGCAACATCGCTTCGGTCATGCGACGTGCGGTGGGCGCGCCGGCGGCGTCGGCGGCGTCGCGATTGGCTCCCGTCGCCCGAGCCTCGTAGCCCCACACGGTGCGGTACAGCACCAGCCACAGTCCCAACGCGGTTAAAACTGCAATTCCCAGTCCCCAGCTGGCTTGCAGAAAGTCCTCTCGCAGCAGGGGGAGCCGTGCTGCTTCTGCAATCACCGCTGTTTGCGGAGCGTCGCCTGCTGGGTCTTTCAATCGCTCCGTCACCAGCCAGTGCGTCAGGTAGAGCGCGATGTAGTTGAACATAATCGTGGAGATGACCTCGTGTGCGCCACGCTTCACTTTGAGCCATACCGGGAGAAATGCCCACAGCGCGCCTGCCCCTGCGCCACCCAGCAGCGCCGCCAGTAAATGCAGCCCGCCCGGCATTCCTTGCAGGGTGCCAATCCACGCCGCTGCCAGCGCGCCCACGAGCAACTGCCCCGCTGCGCCAATGTTGAACAGCCCTGCCTGCAACGCCACCGCTACCGACAGTCCCGTGAGCAGCAGCAGCGTCATATCGTGCAGCACGGCATCCCACGCATCCACCGGTCCGTATAACTCGGTGCGTGGGTAGCCCGTTGCACCTTGCACGATAATCTGGAAACTTTCGCCAACGGGTTTGCCGGCTGCGACAATCAGCAGGGTCAGCGCGCCCAGCACAATCCCTGCGCCCAGCAGCGCAGGCATCAGGCGGGATTTGAGCATCGTTTTGGCGATTCGCCGCCCGTGCTAAAAATCCTGCCAACTGAGCCACTTTTGAGTCGATGTCCGCACTTGCTCTGTTAGAGGAATCCGTTCCGCCAAGCGAGCAGGTATCCTTAGAGCATGGCAACTGTTGGGGTGTTGGGGTTCCACCATGCGACGGCATTCGCAGGCGATGCGCAGCGGAATGTAGACTTTTACGTGGGCGTGTTGGGCATGCGGATGGTCAAACGCTCGGTCAATCAAGACGCGCCTGATGTGTATCATCTGTTCTATGCCGATGCTGTCGGCTCGCCGGGCACGGACATCACCTTTTTCCCTTGGCCGTACATCGCGCCAGTGCAGGTGGGTGCGGCGCTGATTACAGAAACGGCGCTCTGCGTGCCCCCTGAAAGCCTCCCCTACTGGCGCGAGCGACTGCAAAACGCAAGCGTCTCCACCGAACCGGTGGCTGAGGAGCAGGACGTGCCCGTGCTGCGTTTCCGCGACCCGGACGGACTGCGTCTCGCGTTGGTGGGTGTGGATGACGCCCGACCCTTCACAACATGGCGAAACAGCCCTGTACCGCCCGAATACCAGATTCGAGGGCTCTGCGGAGCGCAACTGACCCTGCACACTTTCGGCGCAACCGAGCGAATGCTAACCGAGGTGCTGGGGTTCGTTTCGGACACCCATTCTGACACGGTGCGCCGGTATCGCATTGGACAGCCGGGCGATAGGGGCTACGGTTATCTGGAGATTGCCGTCGCGCCCGATGCACCGCGCGGTCGCTGGGGCAAAGGGTGTATGCACCACCTCGCGTGGCGAGTGCGCGACGAACAACACCTGAACGAGTTGCGCGAGCAGATTGCCCAGATGGGACTGCAACCGACGCCGATTATCGATCGCTTCTGGTTCCGCTCAGTCTACTTCCGTGAGCCGGGTGGCGTGATTTTCGAACTGGCGACAGACGGACCGGGCTTTGGTGTGGACGAATCCATCGATTCGTTAGGTGAGACGCTCGTACTGCCCCCGTGGCTGGAGTCGCGTCGCGCCGAAATTGAGTCGAAACTACCGCCGATAGCGTATCCACCACGAAGGGATTAGTCGAACTCTTCTGTCCAACCAGCAGGAATCCCATAAACTACAAGGTATTGAAGCCCAGGGTGATTTGTATGCGACGAGTCTGTGGCTTTACGCTGATTGAGCTGCTGGTGGTGATTGCAATTATTGCCATCTTAGCAGCGATTCTGTTCCCGGTGTTTGCGCAGGCGCGCGATAACGCGCGGAAAACGACCTCGATCAGCAACGTGAACCAGATTATGAAGGCGCACATGATGTACGCCTCTGACCACGATGAGCGATTCTGCCCTGCAGTCGAGGACAACCCCGAATCCGAGGCGTCGACGGGCATCGACTACGATGCTTCGTGGATACGTAAGCTCCAGCCCTATGTGCGCAACTTTCGCGCATTCTACTCGCCCAACGCCCGCCGACAGGATGACCCCGTGCTGACGGGTCCTGCTCGCACCAGCGGGGGGATTATCTTCTCGTATGGCATGCTGATGCGCTGGCGATTCTATTCAGGGCGCGATCCCGGTTCGGCTAATATGTGGGCGACAGGCTTTGGAAACGCGATGATGGACGGCGTGGGCGGTTACCAGTACACACCGGGCACATCTTATTTCGGTTCTGCGCCCAGCCGGTTCTGTGGGCAGCCGGGCGCCCAGGCGGATTGATTCGCGCCGTCGTACACCTTCGCGCAAATCGCGCGCCCGGCAGAAGTCGCCGTCGTAGTTGACGCGCTGGGCTTTGACTACGGGATGACTTGTCGCAACCGTTATCCCGCGCCAGCGGACGCACTGGACGCTGGCTCGCCCTATCGTGGGCTGAATTTTGCGGGACGCTACGCTTACGAGGGTGAACGGCTCTACCAAGGTGTGCCTTACCGATTGGGCGTCGGCGCAGTGGGCTTCGCTGACGGGCATGTGGCGGGGATGCGCACTGAGCGGTTCTTTACCGTGTTCACCACTGCCAGCGGCATCCCTGCCTACCGCTACCAGTACGCAGGAGAGTGAGATGATGCGCATCCGATGGCTGATTCTGGGCTTTGTGACGATTCTGCTGAGCGCGCTTACCGCGTGTCGCCAGTATCCGGGCGACCCGGACTACAGCAACGCGCCGCCGCGCCAACCCACCAACGCTACCCCCGAACGCGGCGAGGGCAGGTAAACTCCAGGGTACGACGGTGTTCGCGCTGTCGTACCCCACAGGGTACACTCTTACCGCTGTGTTAACGCGCACCTACATTCACATTCCGGGTATTGCTGAGCCCATCGAGCAGGAACTCTGGCTGCAAGGGGCAGAGGATTGGTACACCCTCGTTGAGAACCCCGAGCGATGGCGCATCAGTGAGCCATATCTCAGCGCGGTGCTACAGGGCGCGGAAACCTCCATCGAAGCCTACGAAGAGGGCAACTATGCCTACTTCGCAGGACGGCTACCCGTCAAGGAACACTGGCGCGCCTACGAGGAGTTCCGACAGGATGTGGCGTACCTCGATGTCGAAACCGACGGTGGCTCGCAAATTACCGTGATTGGTGTCTACGATGGCGAGGAAACTTACCAGTTCGTGTGGGGCGAAAATCTGGAGGAGTTCCCCGAATTCATCCACGAGTTCTCGATGCTGGTGACCTTCAATGGGTTGCATTTCGACGTTCCTATGATTTACAAAAACTTTCCCGGTTTGGCGTTAGACCAGCTCCACTTAGATTTATGCCCTACGCTGCGTCGGCTGGGACTAAAAGGCGGCTTAAAGCGCATCGAGCAGCAACTGGGGCTGATTCGAGACCCCGACCTGGAGGGGCTCAGTGGGCGCGAGGCGGTGCTGCTGTGGCAAGCCTATCGATTGGGGCACGACTCCGCGCTGGAGACCTTACTGCGCTACAACCGCGAGGATATCGTGAACCTCAAGCCGCTGGCGGGGCTGGCATATAAGCGGCTACGAGAGAAGACCACGGCACTGAGACCGGTTAGGTAGCCCCTCAGGAACCCAAACCGCCCTTGAATCGTACTATAATAGCATGGCAGGAAAATCCCTCCTGCCACAGCGGGCAGTATCCTTTCAGAACTGGCGTTCGTCGAGCGTCGCCTCGGGAGTATACGCGGTTTACACGGCGTGTATGGAATATTTCCTTCACGGGTCAGAAACCCCTGCGATTCTGCTGCCGTCTAACCGATAATAGAGAAAACGGCGTCGTTGGGGCGACCCTGTATCCTTACCCATGGGGTGAACATAATGAGGCACACCGAACGCCCGTCGCGAGAACACGCGACCCGACTGCCCGCTGTACGCACAAGGGGGTCTATGAGCATGAGCGCATCCGACTTCTTGCGCCAGATTGAAGAGCAGCGACGGCTGGAAAAACAGATTATATGGGAAGGCACCTTCCGGGACTATCTGGAGATAGTTCAGAAAAACCCGAAGGTGGCAAACCTCGCGCACGCGCGGGTCTACGATATGATTATCAGCGCGGGCGTCGAGGAGCATGGCGATGGACAGCCGCGTGAATACAAGTTTTTCACCTCGGAGTTATTCGGTATGGAGCGCACCCTCCAGCAACTGGTGGAGGAATACTTCGCACCCGCCGCGAAACGGCTCGATGTGCGTAAGCGTATCCTGCTGCTGGTTGGTCCCGTCGGCGGCGGAAAATCGACGCTGGTGACGATGCTCAAGCGTGGACTGGAGCGCTACTCGCGCACTGAAGAGGGCGCAGTCTACGCCATCAAAGACTGCCCCATGCACGAAGAGCCACTGCACCTCGTGCCCGAGGAACTGCGCGCCGATTTCAAGCGGCAGTTCGGCGTGCACATCGAGGGCGATCTCTGCCCCGTGTGCCAGTGGAAACTGCGCCACGAATGGGGCGAGAACATTCAGGATGTACCCGTCGTGCGTATCAAGTTCTCCGAACGCGAGCGCACAGGCATCGGCACCTTTAAGCCCTCTGACCCGAAATCGCAGGATGTCTCCGAACTGACCGGTAGCGTGAACCTGAACCTGCTCACCCAAATCGGCGTGGAGTCCGACCCGCGTGTGTATAACTTCGACGGCGAACTGAACAAGGCGAACCGCGGCGTGATGGAGTTCATCGAGATGCTCAAAGCCGATAAACGGTTCCTGTACGAGCTGAACACTGTCGCGGGCGAGCAGATGATCAAAATCGGACGCTTTGCGCTCATCTACACCGATGTCGTCGTGATTGCGCACACCAACGAATACGAATATAACGCCTACTTCTCCAACAAAGAGAACGAGGCGATGATTGACCGCATGTTCGTGGTCAAAGTGCCGTATAACCTGCAGGTCTCGCAGGAGGTGCGCATCTACGAGAAACTGATTCAGCAGTCGCAGTGGAGCGACGAGACGCAGGATCTGTCCAAAGTGCATATCGCGCCGCATTCGCTGCGTGTGGCGGCGATGTTCGCCGTGCTGAGCCGCCTGAAACCCCCGAAGAAGAGCGGCATGTCGCTGATGACCAAAATGAAACTCTACGACGGCGAGCGACAGGTCGGCGACTGGGATCAGCGCCACGTCAAAGAGCTGCGCGAAGAGTACACCGACGAGGGCTTGAACGGCGTCTCGCCCCGATTCATCCTCAACCGCCTCTCGGCAGCGATGGTACGCGGCGACAAACGCTACATCACGCCCATCGATGTGCTGCGCTCAATTCGAGACGGGCTCGCCGAATACACCAGCAACGAGGAAGAGCGCAAAAAACTGCTCACGCTGCTCGACGATGTGCGCAAGGAATACGACGAAATGATCAAGAAGGAGGTGCAACGCTTCTTCGTCTACAGTTACGAGGAAGCCGCGCATAGCCTGCTGGAGAACTACCTCGATAATGTGGACGCCTACTGCAACAAGACCAAAGTACGCGATCCGATTACGAACGAGGAAGTCGACCCCGATGAGAAGCTGATGCGCAGCATCGAGGAGCAGATTGGTGTGTCGGAGAACGCCAAGCGCGAGTTCCGCGAAGGCATCATGCGCTCGGTGGCGTCGCTGGCGCGGCGCGGCGTGCGTTTCGAGATCGGCAGTGACGAACGCCTGCGCGAAGCGATCGAGCGCAAACTGTTCGCCGACCTGAAGGATGTGGTCAAAATCACCACCTCCGCGCGCACACCCGACCCTGAACAACTGCGCAAAATCAACGATGTGATCGACCGCATGGTCTCGCAGGGCGGCTATACACCCGAAAGCGCAAACGAGATTCTGCGCTACGTGGGTGCGCTGCTGAACCGCTAACCTGGTATGGTCCGCGCCTCTCCCGCAATAGGGGAGAGGCGCGGGGATTGCAGAACATCCCAAAATACTGCTCTCCTCCTCTCCCCAGCAGGAATCGTTCGCTTCGTCTCGAAGTATCCTCGCGTGGTCACGACGCAGGTGTTCGAGGTAGACCTGGACAGCGACGGCGCAGTCGAGACAGTTCAGTTCATGCCGCGAGGGGAGCCGTTCCTGAGTGTGTATCGCGCGGGGCGGCGGCTGTGGCAGTGGGGCAAAGCCCGCGACCGCGCATGGAAGCTCCAACTTGTGGACATCGACGAGGACGGCTACGCCGAGTTCGTCGTGGGGGTGAACCGCAGCACGCGCTGGTATCCCGACCGCCAGAACACGATTCACATTCTGGGCTGGACGGGTCAGTACGGCTACGCGAAGTGGTTGGGTTCGCGTCTCGGTAGCCCGCTCATCGACTTCGCCCTGACGCGCCTGCATCCCCGCCAGCCTATCCGCCTCGCAACCCTCGAACGCAACCGCCAGAACCAGCCCTTCGTGCGCGTCTACCGCTGGAGTGGGTTCGGGTTCACCGCGCTCTGGCAGAGTGAACCCGTTGAGGAACCCGCGCAGTTCGAGCTGCAACGCGACGGAGTCTATCTCATCAGCCGGCAGCGCACCTACGCCCTGCGTCAGCCCCACGCAAAACTCCATTTCGTGCTTGAGGAGGAGCCACGCCATGCACGCACAATCGAGACTCATCGACCTGAACAAGGTCGCTAATCGCGAGCAGTTCAAAATTCCCGACTCGGCTCGCGCCCTGCTGGAGCGGAACGGATTCGCGCTGCAGCAGGGGCGTTGGGAACAGCCCTTCTTCATCTACGAAGAGAACGTCTATCTCAATGTCCCGCATTTCATCACACTGGACTCGGTACTGCATCTGTACCATCTGTTTTTCCAGTTTGCTTTGCGCACTTTAGAGGAACGCGCGCTCGCGCCGCGCTTGGCGCAGTTCACGCGCCGTCTGCTGACGCAGTGCATCCAGACCTATCGGCAAGCCCCGACGCCCGAACTAAGAGACGCCGCGCTGCGTAATGTCGCCTATGTGGGCGTGGCGGCGCGCCTGCAGAGCCTGAACGACCCCCTGCCCGAACCCGCCCTGTCGATGGTGCGCAAAGAACTGGAACTGATACGCGCCCACAGCAAACTTGAAGTAGGCGCGATTTTGCCCTACGCTATCGACTATTCACAGTTCATCGTGCGGGGGCACTACACGCGCACCGCGACGCTCCAGCGCTACTTCCGCGCGATGATGTGGTACGGGCTGTTCCCCTTCGCGCCGAAACGATTACTGCCCGGCATGCGCCGTGAGCCGACCCCCGTGCCTGTGCGACAGGCGTTGCTGCTCACCGACGCGCTCTATCGCGCGAATCTGGTCAACGTCTGGCAGCAACTGATGACGCCCATCGACTTTTTTGTGGGCGGCGTGGACGACCTGACCCCGCCTGAAGTGCGCCAGATTGCCGAGCGCATCTACGGGAAGAATCCCACGCTCCGCAGCTACGCCGATTCGAAGCGGTTCGAGGCGTTCTTTGCCGAATTCCTGAAAGTGCGCCTCGCCGGGATTCGACCCAAGTTCCTGTCCATGGTAGGTGAACTGCCACCGTTGCCCGACCCTGACTCGCCCCAGATGCGCCTGCTGGGACAACGCTACATCCCCGATAGCGAAGTGCTCCAATCGCTCAGCGACCCCCTCCATCGCCCCATCCCCAGCGGTCTCGATGTGATGGCCGTGCTGGGCAGTGCGCGCGCGAAGACCCATCTGGACGCTAAGCCTGCGGAGTGGAACCAGTACCTGCCGACGCGCCGCACGCTGACCGAGCGGTTCGCCGCGCTGGACAAACGCGAGTGGACGCGCAACCTCTACTGGGGCTGGCTCTGGGCGCTGCAAAGCATCGTTTCCCATCGACAGGAGAATCTGCCCGCCGTGTTCCGTACCCCCGCGTGGCAAGACAAGTGCCTGCAGACTGCGCTGGCGTCGTGGGCGCAGCTGCGCCATAACACCATCCTTTACGGCAAGCAGTCCGTCGTGGGCGCGGAAGGCGATGGCGACGGTCTGGACATCAAATTCACGCGCGATCACTATGTGGAGCCGAACCTCGAGGCATGGCAACGCCTGCTGGAGTTGACGCGCATGACGAAAAAACTGCCGTTTCTGGACAGTTTCCTGCGCGATAAACTCGATAATCTGGAGAGTATCACCGCATTCTTAGGGCAAATTGCCCGCTTGCGCCTCGAAGGCAAACCGCTCACCGAGGACGACCAGATTCGCTTGCGCTTCATTGGCGGCGAGATGGATTCACTTGCGGTGCAGGTGGTCAGCGGCGGCGCGGCAAGCTGTTGGTTCGAGATCACCCACCCTGCCGACCGCCGCATGGCGTGCATCGCCGATGTGCATACCGCGTTTGACCGCAAGCCCGACGGTCTGGGCAATGTCGCGCTGGAGGTGGGCGTCGGCTGGGCGCACGAGATTTTCGTGGTCGTACCAGTAGAGGGCAGACTCGCGCTCACACGCGGCGCGTCGTTCAGCTACTACGAGTTTCTCCAGCCGGTGAACAAGCGACTTACTGACGAGCAGTGGCAACGCCTGCTGGGGGCAGAAGATTTGGAGACCGGCGAGGAGGAGCCTGAACCTGCGCCCCGCACGCGCACCGCGCCCCACACAGCTCCGCCGCCGCAGCCCGACTGGATCCGTCCGCTCTACCTGTCTGAGCCCATCGAGATTGTGCCACCGAAAATAGGGACGGAGGAAGACGAGGGATGAACCTGCCATAATATAACCTTATGCCTGAGATTCGCTGGGACCTCATCACGGAGGAGCGCGTGATTATCGCTACGGAGCGCAGCCGTCGCCCTCACGATTTCAAAAAAGCCGACGCGCCCGTCGATCCAAAGCCAAAGTTCGTGTCCAGCTGCCCCTTTTGCTTGGGCAACGAGACGCTCACCCCGCCGGAGGTGGACGCCTTTCGCGAAGCGGGTACCGCGCCTGATTCGCCCGGCTGGTGGGTGCGCGTCGTGCCAAACAAGTTTCCCGCGCTTGCGCCTGAAGGCGACCTGAACTCACGCGAGAGCGGGATTTACACTCTCGCGGACGGCGTCGGAGTCCATGAAGTCCTCATCGAGACGCCCAAGCACAACGAGACGCCCGTTGCTGCTTCCCCGAATCAGTGGCTTGAGGCGATGCGGATGTACCAGCGTCGACTGCAGGTTCTGTCGCGGGACGAACGGCTGAAAACGGTGCTAATTTTCCGCAACGAAGGCAAGTCGGCGGGCGCGTCGCTGGAGCATCCCCACTCCCAACTCGTGGGGCTGACCTTCGTGCCGCCCGTGCTGCAACGCCATATCGAAGGCGTGCAACGCTATCGCAGTCGGCACAGCAGGCACCCCTTCGAGGCCATCATCGAGCATGAGCTACGCGAGGGCGTGCGCGTAGTGCGCCAGACGGAGCGGTTTCTGCTCTATGCGCCGTTCGCCTCCCGCGCGCCGTACGAGTTAGCCGTTCTGCCGCTGGAGCCGATAGCGCGTTTCGATCAGATGCCCGACGAGTCGCTCAAGGAGTTCGCGGAACTGCTCCAAGACGCCCTGCGCCGTCTTTATGCCGTGCTGAACGACCCGCCCTACAACTATATGCTATTTACCGCGCCCTGCGGCTACGAAGAGGAGTTCTGGCTGCACCTGCGCATCGCGCCGCGCCTGAGCATCGACGCCGGGTTCGAACTCGGCTCGGGCGTCGGGATCAATATCACGGCTCCCGAAGACGCTGCCCAGTACCTGCGCGGAGCTACTCCTTCTTCGTGAACCGCTCGATGCGCTCCAAAAACTCGTGCAGCAGTCGTTCGGCATCCTGCGGGGCACGCGCCTCGACAAAGAGGTGAATAATCGGCTCCGCCGCGTCGGGCAGCACCAGCGCCCACGAGTGATCGGTGTAGACCTTCAACCCGTCGATGGTCTCGATACGCCCATCGACCTCCTGCGCCATCAGGCGCATCACACGCCCCTTTAGCTCCCAGGGGCACGGTACGGCTTGATAGAGCGTGTAGAAGGGAGGAATCTGGTCATAGACTTCGGAGAGGCAGCAACCCAGTCGCTGGGTTGCTTCTAACAGGCGCATGGAGGCGAACATCGCATCGAAGCCCGGATGGAACTGCGGAAAGATGAAGCCACCGTGCGTGTCGCCTGCGAAACAGAGCGAGTCGGCGTGTTCAGCAGCGGTATTCATCAATGAGCGCACATCGGCGCGTGTTCGAATCACCTGCACGCCGTAGGGGGCAACCACCTCCTCAATGACCGAGGGCGCGTTGACCGGCACGGCAATCTGTTTGCCGGGGCAAGCTTCTGCCATCAACCGGGCGAAGGTGGTCAAAAGCGCGCTCCCGCTAATGATGCGCCCTTGCTCGTCCACGACGGTAAGCCGTTCGCCCTCGTTTTCGAACATCACGCCACACTCGGCGTTGAGGCTCTGAACAACCTGCTTAAGTTTCTCTGCAAAAGTGTCATGCTCGGCGGGGGTGCGCGGCGAGCGACGCGGGTCGGGATAGGCATTCAGTGAGACCACATCATAACCCATCTGCCCCAGCATCGCAGGAAAGATGGCAGAGACTCGACTGAACGCGAAATCCGCCACAAGTCGCATCGCGCGCGGATTTTCCGGCAATTGCACCAGCCGCTGGAAATCTGCCTGGTATTGCTCTATCGCGCGCGAGGCGAAATGGATCTCGCCCACCTCGTCAGCGTCGCAACGGGCAAAATCTTCGCGGAAAAAGAGGTTCTCGATCTTGCGTTCGCCAGACTTGGGCAGGTACACCCCGCGCCGGTCGAAAAACTCAATCAGCGTCATACGCACGTTGCTGGGTGCGACACGCACACACACGCCGCCTACCGCCCCAGACGCACGGATATAGTGGCGCGTAATCGGGATGGGCATCGCCCGCAAATCCGCCACATCCACGCCCGTCGACAGCACGCCCGCCATGAAAGCGTGCTTGGTCATCCGTGAGGCTTTGAAGGTATCACGCGCCAGCACAATCGTTGAGCCACGCGGCAGCGTCGAGGCATACGCCGCGCCCAGTTTCGTGGCTAAGTCGGGCGTCATCTCGATGTTGGATAGCCCTGCCACGCCCAGGTCGCGAAAGAGCGAGCCGCGCCACTTCGCGCCCCAGATCAGGCTCATCGTCACAGTAGAGCCACTCTCGATGTACTTGTCGGGCCAGAGCTTGATGCGCGTGCGGATAACGCTGTCGCTCTCGATATGGCAGCGGTCAGCGATAACGGCGTCTTCCTGCACCTGCACATTATCCTTAATCGTGACGCCGGTGCCCACGATGGCTCCCTGAAGCTGGCTGCCTGTGCCAATATACACGCTATCCCAGAGAATGGAGCGTACCACCATCGCATTCGGCTCAACGATGCAGTTGTCGCCCAGCGTCGTGTAGGGTCCCACGACCGCGCCTTTCTTGATTCGGCAGTTGCGTCCGATGCAAACGGGTGGCACAATCTGCGCCTCCGGGTCGATTGTTGCCCCCATTCCAGCCCACACACCTGGGATTTTTTCCTCACCCGGTATGGTGAGATGCACCTTGCGATTCAGCAAGTCGTGATGGGCGTCTCGATATTGCTGCAGCGAACCGATGTCGCTCCAGTATTCGCTCATCACATAGCCGTAGAGGGGCTTGCCCTCGCGCAGCAGCAGTGGAAAGAGATCCTGGCTGAAATCGTACTGCTTGCCCGGCTCCATGTAGTCAAAAATCTCTGGCTCTAAGATATAGATTCCGGTGTTGACTGTGTCAGAGAATACCTCACTCCATGAAGGTTTTTCGAGAAAGCGTGTGATGCGCCCGTCTTCGCGCGTGATGACCACACCGAACTCCAGTGGGTTCGGCACGCGCGCCAGTACGAGCGTCGCCGTTGCGCCGTTGCGTTTGTGGAACTCTATTGCGGGTTTGAGGTCAAGGTCGGTCAGGGCGTCCCCACTGATGATGAGAAAGGTTCCGTCGTGCAGGTGTTCCTGGGCTTGCTTTACACTGCCAGCGGTGCCGAGCGGCGTGTCCTCCAGCGAATAGTGGATTGCCATCCCCCAATCCGAGCCGTCGCCGAAGTAGCCCTCGATATGGTCGGCAAGATAATATACAGTGGCGACGACCTCGGTGATACCCTGCGTTTTTAGTAAGAGCAGGATATGTTCCATAATCGGTCGGTTGACGACGGGCGCAAGTGGTTTGGGACGATTCGCAGTGATGGGGCGCAACCGCGAGCCTTCCCCTCCTGCCATCACAACGGCTTTCATAGTAGTCTCCTCCGACGCATGCGTGCGGACAGGAGCAGGGTTCGGCTCAGCGAAGGAAAATCCTACCAAAAATAGTTCAGCCCCCTGCAAAATGCAGGGGGCTGAAAGGATGAAGCAGGCTCAGCCTGCCCAGAAGCACGTGTTAGAACTTCACCGTGAGCGTGGTGGCAGCCACCGCGCCGCTGTTCTTGCCAGCAGCGGGACCACCGCTGAACGGCACGCCAACGCCCTTGCCATCGGTGTCGATGATCTGGTACAGGACGTTCAGCGCAGCGTTCTCGCCGAGGTTGTAGCCGACACCCAGCGTGAAGTAGTTCCACACCGGCTTGACGCCACCGACCTTCCAGTACGCGCCCTCGTAGTTGAGCGACAGGTTCCAGCGGTCGGAGAGGCGATAGTCGACGCCAGCCAGCACCTGAATGAGTTCATCATTCTTGGTGTAGCCGCCCGCGACGCTACCAGTGCCCTCGAGGAACGCACCCGTCAGGTTGACCTTCAGATCCTCAGAGGCGTTGTAGTTCAGCCCGGCGTAGAATCCGCGCAGGTCGGACGGGTTGTAGAGGTAGCCGACACGACCCCACGAACCCGGCGCTGCGAAGTACGGGCGCACCTCGCGATAGC
>JAOAFW010000042.1 GCA_026416065.1 Fimbriimonadales bacterium | reverse complement strand
CCAGATTCGCGATGTGGTGCTGAACGCGCTGAACATCCCGCGCATTATCGTCGGTTTCGTGTCGGGGCTGGGGCTGTTCTGGCTGTTCAACGCCTTCAAGTTCCCGCTGTTGCTGTTTTATGGTCTGGTGAGCGGCGTGGGTCAGTTGCCGCACTTCACCTTGCCGAAGTTGCTGGGCGCGTGGCTGGGGCATCGCTATTTCAAGAAGCGGTACGGCGAGGAGAACTGGGTGCGCTATGCGCCCGTGCTGCTGGCGGGCTTTTTCTGTGGGATGGAGCTGGTCGGCATGCTGGGCATCGCGCTCGCGCTGGGGGCGGAGGCGGTGTCGGTGCTGCCGTACTGATACGCTTTGCACCCTCTCCGCTGGAAAGGGACTGGGTAAAACAGCACTGCCTTTCGCTTGAGCGTCAGGTGGTGGGAGTTCATAAGGAACTGTCTCAAGCGGATTACCGTGGAAGTCCTGTTAGCGTTGCACGCAGCAAGGTACTTACTACTAAAAATTCAGCGTTGTAAGGTTCACGCCTAACAAGGCGGCGCTGGGGGTGCGCCGCCAGAACAGGTACGGCTCCAGACATCGGTCGCGCCAACCAATCAGCAACTGCACGTCATACAGGTCATGTTTCTCCACATCGTATTTGAAGAGGGCGCCGAACCGGAGGTTGCCGTGCTGGTAGTCGCTGCGCAGGCTCAGTTCCCGACGGGCACGGAGCTGCTCGGTGAGGAAGGGGCTGTCGCCGCGTGTGGATGCTCGCGCATAACCTATCATCAATGAGAGCGTCTCGTGCGGCTGCCAGAGCAGCTCCAACTGCGGGCGAATCCACTGGTAGTCGCCCACGCCTACATAATGGGTATAGCTTGCCCACAGGTGCAGGCGCAGAACGGCGTCGCCCTTGCTCCACAGTGGCTGTAGCCAGTCGCCCTCCAGCGAGAAGCGCGTGCGCCACGGTGTGCGTTGAGCGTCTACTCGCTCGCTGACTTCACCATAGCGTAGACTCGCCTCACCGAAACCGCCCTGATACTGGAGCGATGTGAACACCCCACCCTCCCGACGAGAGAGGCGCAGGCGTTCCCGCGGCGCAAGCAGCGGACGAATATCGGACGCATACTCGCCGCGTAGCGTCACCCCGCGCGTCGGCGGTGTGCGTTCCGGCGACTCGCGCAGGTTATATAACGCCGATTGTTCAAACCGCAGGCGTAGATCCGGCTCGCCCAGAATCGGATCGCCCCCACTTAGCGCGACGCCCGCAACCACCCGAATTTCGGGAACCGCACGCAAGTAGCCCACCGCCGATGCCTGAACCAGCGTATTTTCCGTAAAAGGCAACTCCAGCCGAACCCGCGCGCCCCAGCCGGTCTCCGCACTGTAAACGGGTGAGGGTAAACTCACTATCTCCGCTGTTTCACGCACACGCACTGTCAACTGCGGCAGAGCAAAGAGGGGTTGCCCGTAAATAAATAAACGCGCGTTGCGCAGCGTGAGCCGTGCGCCGTAGCGCAATCGCACGCCGCTGGCGCGTATCTGAATCGGTGGGCGCAGCGGGTCGCAGGTGGACACCACGACCTCCCGCGCAGAGAAATCGTCCAGACTGCCTTCCAACAGTGCGGCGTCCAGATAAACGCCCAACAGGTTCGCCTGTACCCCCTCGAAACGCCCACGCCCCCGTTCATAAAAGTAGTCCACACGCTGTCCATTTAGTACCCCCTCGCTCGTAATCAGGCTGAACGGTGCATCACTGCGCACACGCGCCGCCTCTGTGTCCAACAGAAACTGTTCCCCTTGCAACCTGCGCCCCTGATATTCGATAGACACCTTACCGATCAGTTCCAGCAGCCATTCGCCCTCGGGCGTGCGCTGCAGAGCGTACTGCAAAGCACTTATCCGAAGTGCGTCAGGGGATTGAGCGTATAGCGGAGCCAGCAGCACCAAGAAAACCCAGCCCGCAGCGAGAAACCGTTTCATCTGCAGCCCCCTATTCGACCTGATGGGGTACAATCCTGCGCCGTGAAACATCATGTAGCCATTGTGGGCGCGACGGGCGCGGTGGGATTGGAGCTGCTGCGCGTGCTGGAGGAGCGCAGTTTCCCGGTGAAATCGCTGCGCTTGCTGACTTCGGAACGCTCGGCAGGGAAGCAACTTGCCTTCCACGGCGAGACAATCACCGTCGAGGCGTTGCACCCCGACTCGTTCGCTGGCGTCGATATCGCGTTTTTCTCGGCGGGTGGCTCGCGTAGCCGGGAGTTCGCACCCTACGCCGTGCGCGCGGGCGCGGTAGTTATCGACAACTCGTCCGCCTTTCGAATGGATCCCGAAGTACCACTGGTAATCCCCGAAATCAATCCGGAAGCGATTGCCCAACATAAAGGCATCCTCGCGAACCCCAACTGTTCCACGATTATTATGCTGATGGCGCTGGAGCCGCTGCGTCGTCTGACCTCTATCCGGCGGATTGTGGTCGCGACCTATCAAGCTGCCAGTGGCGCGGGCGCGCAGGCGATGCAGGAGCTGCTGGACGCCACACGCGCCTATCTGCAGGGCGAACCCTTCGAGCCCAAAGCGCTGCCGCACCCCTACGCATTCAACCTCTTCTCACACAACTCGGCAGTGGGCGAGGACGGCTATAACGAGGAAGAGCGCAAGATGATTCTGGAGACGCGCAAAATCTGGAACGCCCCTGAGATTGCCGTCTCGCCGACCTGTGTGCGCGTTCCCGTACTCCGGGCGCACAGCGAGAGTATCGTCGCCGAACTGGAGACACGCCCTTCGCTGGAAGCCATCTACGCAGCGTATCGCGCATTTGACGGTGTTGAACTCGTGGACGACCGTGAGCGGAACCATTTCCCGATGCCCATCGAGGCGACAGGACGCGACCCGGTGCTGGTCGGGCGCATCCGCTATGACGCGGGCATCTCCAACGGCGTTGCGCTGTTCGCCTGTGGCGACCAGCTGCGCAAAGGCGCGGCGCTGAACGCCGTGCAAATCGCCGAACGACTCTGAATTACGCCTCCGCCAACAGGGCGTCTACAAACGCCTCGGGGTCAAAGGGAGCAATCTGGTCGGCTTTTTCGCCCACCCCGATGAGTTTAATGGGGATCCCGAGTTGCTTGCGGATGGTCAAAATCGCGCCTCCGCGACTGGTGCTATCCAGCTTCGTGAGGATGATCCCCGTCACGGGCAGGGCGCGGGCGAACTCTTCCGCTTGCCGAATAGCGTTCTGCCCGGCGACCGCATCCAGCACCAGCAACACCTCGTCCGGCGCGCGCTCCAACGCCTTTTCAGAGACGCGATAAACCTTCTTCAGCTCTTCCATCAAGCGTGCATGCGTGTGTTGACGCCCTGCAGTATCAGCAAGCACGAAGTCGATACCACGCGCCCGCGCCGCCTGGATTGCGTCGAACACCACTGCGGAGGGGTCCGCGCCTTCCTTATGCTTCACGATGTCGCACCCCAGCCGGTCTGCCCAAATCTGGAGCTGGTCAATGGCTGCCGCGCGGAAGGTGTCGCCCGCCGCCAGCAACATGCGCTTGCCCTGACGCTGCAGCATATGTGCCACTTTCGCGATGCTGGTGGTCTTGCCCACACCGTTCACGCCCACAAACAGGTACACCGTCGGTGGCGTCGCACTCAACGCCAGTGGCGCAGGCTCGCCCAACCACTGCAGGAGCATCGAGCGCAGGCACTCGCGCACATCTTGCTCCTCGCGCAGGCGTTGAGCTTTCGCCTCCTGACGCAACGCATCTAAAATCTCCTGCACCGCACTCACATTCATATCAGCGGTAATCAGCGTCTCCTCCAGCTCCTCAAGCAGTTCCTCGTCGACGCCGCGCCGCGTGAACACCTGACCCACCTTGTTCAGCCAGTCCTTGAAAATGCCCAGTCGCATCGGGGGAATTGTACCTTTCGGGGTATAATCTGATCAACGTTATGAATCGCCGATGGATAGGCGCGACGCTGCTCAGTTCGGTGGGGTTGCTGGGACTGGGTGCGGGCGCGCTGCTGTGGATGGTCAGCCGTGACGCGCCGCTCCCCAGCGGAGCACAACTGGCGGGCTACTCGCTGGCGGGGGTGCGACCCAGCAAATTGCCCCAGCATCTGGAGAATCTGCGCTCCATTCTCGCTGAACAGCCCGTAATCGTCGAGCAGGCACCTGCACACCGCACGAAACTCAAAGAGTGGGGCGTTGAACTCGACGTCGCTGCCACACACCAGGCGATTTTGGACGCATGGGCGCGTGTTCCCCTCTGGGAACGCATTTTTAGCAAACCACGCCTTTTGATCCAGCCCCAGTGGGCGACCATCCCCGAGCTGTTTCAGGCACAGATGGACAAATTTCGCTTTCTGGAACGCGCGCCGCAAGATGCCCGTGTGCGCTTTCGGAACGGGCAGATAGAAACGCTTCCCGGACAGGACGGCTGGACGCCGGATCAAGAAGCGAGCTACCACAACCTGATCGATGCGTTGCGGTACTTGCCCGCTGCGCGCACGGTTTTCCCGTTGGCGATGCGTACGACGCCCCCGCGTATCACCACTGAACAAACTGGTGCGATAACGGGCGTGGTTGCCAGCTACACTACACGCTTTCCCGGCTATCAGGTACAGCGTAATCACAACATTCGTCTGGCGGCACAGGCGTTAGACGGGCGCGTGCTGCTGCCTGGCGAACGGCTTTCATACAATCAAGCCGTGGGCAAGCGCACTTTGAAGCAGGGGTTTCGCCCAGCACCTGTGATTATCTATGGCGAGAAACGACTGGGAATTGGTGGGGGGATTTGCCAAGTCTCGTCTACCCTGTTCAACGCTGCGCTACTGGGCGATTTGAAAATCGTGCGTCGCGCAAACCACTCTATTCCTGTGGACTATGTGCCCCTCGGGCGCGACGCTACCGTGACCGACACCGGCATCGATTTCGTGATTGAGAACTCGTTTGACCACCCGATTGCGCTCTCGACCGAGCTGGGACGCTCGTCGCTGACTATTCGTGTGCTGGGGGCGCCTCAGCCCCAGCGACGGGTGGTGCTGAAAACCGAGCGCACGGCGCTGCCCACGCCCTCCGTGCAGCGCGTGCCCGACCCCACCTTGCCGGAGGGTAAAGAGCGCGTGGTGAAGAAAGGCTCTGCCGGCGTGCGGGTCATCCTCTGGCGCGAGGTGTACGAAAACGGCGTGCTGGTCAAACGCGAGCGCGTCGCCACCAGCACCTATCGGGCACAACCAAGAGTGATTGCGGTAGGGAGTAAGCCGAAGGCTACCCCACATGGTATACTTTCCCCTAAGGGTGATGACACGGATGCATAAACTGCGGATTGTGATAGCCGACGATGAGCCGATTATCCTGCTCGACCTGCGTCAGATGCTGGAAGAGTTGGGCATGAGCGTGGTCGGCGAGGCGAGCGACGGCAAGCAGGCGGTCGAAAAAGTGCGCACGCTGAAACCGGACCTCGCGATTCTGGATGTGAAGATGCCCGAAATGGACGGCATCGAAGCCGCGCGCATTTTGCATGAAGAGCGTCTCGCACCCGTAGTGCTGCTCACCGCCTACAGCGATAGCGAGCTGATTCAACGCGCGAAGCAGGCGGGCGTGTACGGCTACATCGTGAAGCCGTTCAAGCAAGCCGACCTAACGCCCGCCATCGAGGTCGCCCTCGCCCGCTATCAGGAAGCCCGCGAACTGGAGCATCAGGTGGACGACCTCAAAGAGACGCTCGAGACGCGCAAAATCATCGAACGCGCCAAGGGCATCCTTATGGACACCTATGGGCTGCGCGAACAGGAAGCCTATCGGCGCATTCAGGTGCAGAGTATGAACACGCGCAAAAGCATGCGCGAAATCGCCGAGGCGATTATTATTGCCCATACGATTCAAAGCCCCACCTCATGAAACTCTCGGTCATCACGGACGAAGTCGCCGACGACCTGCAGACCGCCCTGCAGATTGCCCGCGCGTTCGACATCGACGCGGTGGAGTTGCGCACTTTGTGGGGGGTGAACCTCGCCTTAGCCGACGACGACCTCCTGCGTCGTGCGAAAGCTCTGCTGAACGATTATGGGCTACGGGTCTGCTCGCTGGCGACGCCCGTGTTCAAGACCGACCTGTTCGGCGCAACCGAGCGGGGACCGCTGCACGCTGCACAGGAAGCCGATTTAGCCGCTCAGATCCCACTTTTGCAACGCTGTCTCGAAGTCGCCGCCTTTTTTGACGCGCCGTTGATCCGCATTTTCGCCTTCTGGCGAGCGGGCGAGCTGACCCCCGAACGCGAAGCACAGATCCTCCACTGGCTGGAGCGTGCACTGCCCCACGCCGAACGCGCCGACATCAAACTGGGGCTGGAAAACGAGCATAGCTGTCAGGTCGGCACGGGCGCGGAACTGGCGCAGGTGCTGAGCCATATCAACTCGCCCTACCTGGTAGGCGTTTGGGACCCGGGCAACGCCTTCGTGCTGGGCGAGGCGGCACAGGTAGGCTACGCCGCCGCACAGCCCTATGTGGCGCATATCCACATCAAAGACGGCGTGCGCCAGCCCGACGGCTCCGTACAGTGGGTCATCGTCGGACAAGGCGAAATCGGCTACAAGGAACATTTTCAACAAATCGCCCGGAGCGGCTACCAGGGCTATCTCTCGTTAGAAACACACGCACGCTGTGAAGGCTTATCGCAGGCAGAAGTTTCGCACCGATGTCTGTACGCAATGCAAGAATTAATCAGCACAGGAGGCAACTAAATGGCTGGCATTACGGTACGCACTTTTCGGGAACTCTTAAAGCGCAAGCTGGTCAAGGGCATCGGCTTGGTGGCACTGCTGGGCGTTGCAGCAAGCATGGTCATCTTCTTCGCGGTTCCGCCCGGTGCGCCGATGCAACGCGAGGAAGCGACGGGCTTAACCCAGCCCGTTGTTAAGGTCGGCGATGTCGTCGTCACGGAGGGCGAATTGCAGAAGTTCATCAACGCCCAGACACAAAACAACCCGCCTTCCGAATACGGCTCGCTGCTTCAGCTGCGCTACCAGACCGCGCAGAGCATCGCCAACCAGCTCGCCATGACGCTGGAACTGGAAAAACAGGGTTATCAGGCAACGAGCGCGGAAATCGAAGCCGCAAAAGAAGAATTTATCAAGTCGCAGATCGACATGCTGCGTCAGCAACTGCTTCCAGAAGGTAAAGGCGACGACCGCGCCCTCGATAAGGCGCTCCGTGAGCGCAACCCGAACATGTCGCTCCGAAGGTTGCGCGAGCAACTCGCCGCTGAAGTGCCCGACCTGCAGTTCCGCCTCTTCGTGACCCAAGATAAGTTTCTGAAAAGCCTGCGCGAAAAATACAATCCGACCGACGAACAGGTACGCCTGATGTTCGAGCAGGTGTTCCCCGCGCGGATTTTCGTGTCGGTCGAGAAACACAAAGATAAGGCGGAAGCGCGCATCAAGGAAGCGCATGAAGCACTCAAGTCGGGTATGTCGTTTGCAGAAGCCGTAAAACAATACTCGGACGATCCCGACGCTATCAAGAACCGAGACGGACGCATCACCGGCGGAGGCTACTACGAAATTCAAGAACAACTCACCAACCTGTTCGGTGCGGAAGTCGCCAACCGCATCATGGCATTCAAGCCAAACAAAGACTACACCGAACCGCTGCAGGACAAGGAGAAGAAGGGCTACTACATCTACGCGATTGCTGAACGCAAGATGGAGCCCCCTCCTGACTTCAACGAAAAGAAAGATCAGTATCGTCAGGCGTTTATCAGTATGCGCATCAACAACGAGCAGCAGCGCGTGATGATTGCCGCACAGAAAAACTTCAAGCCCGAATTCCAAGACCCGTTGCTGGCGCAGTTCGATAAGCTGACCAAGACGATGGGGATGCAAACGCCCGAGCGATTGAAGACCTTCAAAGAGATTAACGACGTGCTCACACCAATTGTCAACTCGTCCAGCCCTAATGTGCGTCTGGCGCAGTGGATGCAGATTCTGGTGCTGAACCAGCTGGTGCTGCTCCACAAAGAGGTGAAAGATAAAGAGGGCGAGAAGAAGTACGAAGAGCAGCTGACGATTGCCCTGAACCGCTTCTTCAACGAGGGCGGCGAAGACCTGAATATCCGCCTGATGCGAGCGGAACGGTTCATCGAACAGGGCAAGAAACAGGAGGCTCTGGGCGACTTGGAGATCGCTTCAGGACTCGTCGTCCGTTCCAATGATTTCCCCTTCCTGCTGGGGGTCGCTGACCTCTACGAGAAGGCAGGTCGTAAGGACCTTGCTCAACAGACCAGGAAACGCGCTCAGGATATGCAGAAAGAGCTGCAACGCCAGCAGGAAGAGCAGCAGAAGATGATTCAGAAGCAGCTGGAGGAAATGCGCAAACAGCAGGAGGCGGAGCAGAAGAAGCAAAAAGAGGCGCAGAAGCAGGGGCAGGGCGAGCAAAAGCCCGCCGCGAACGCGCCGCAGCAGGGTAAGTGAGTCCTCGCCGGCGGGACACCGACGCTATGCGAGGCGCGTTTGTAGCGTCGGTGTCCCGCCGACGACATTCCAACGAACAAGCTATTATGCGCGTCGCAATCATCGGCTTGGGCGCAGTGGGCAGCGCAGCCCTGCGATTCCTAATAAAACAGGGGCATGAAGCCGTCGGCTACGAGCAGTTCACGCGCGGACATACGCGCGGCAGCTCCCACGGCGAGAGCCGAATCTATCGCCTGACCTATACCGACCCTTCCTACACGCGCCTGATGCGCCGTGCCTACGAACTCTGGCAGGAACTGCAAGCCGAAGCGGGCGAGGAGCTGATTGTTCCCTGCGGAGTGTTGTGGGTAGGCGAAGCGGTCGACCCCGAACTCAACGCGATTGCTCGTGCGCTGCAGTCGGAACAGGTCGATTTCGAATGGCTCAGCCCCACCGAAGCCGCGGTGCGTTTTCCTACCCTGCATCTCGAGCCTTTCGAACGCGCCCTGTTCCAGCGCGAAGGCGGTTTCCTGCGAGCCACCGACTGCGTTCAGGCAAACCTGCGCCTCGCCGAAGCGCACGGAGCCGTCATCTACGAGGACACCCGCATCGCACGCCTCGAACTCCTGCCCAACCATATCGTCCTCGAAACCGAGCAGGGCGCGCTCGAACGATTCGATCGCGTCCTCATCACCGCAGGCGCATGGATTCCGAAACTCTTGCCCGCGCTGAACCTGCCGTTGGTGGTGACGCGCCAGACCTACGCCTACTTCGCCGTTGACGCAAGCAGGGAACCGCTTTTCGAACCGACCCAGATGCCCGTCTGGATTGAGGCGATGCATCATTTTTACGGCTTTCCCAGCGACGGAAGGCAAGCGGGCGTCAAGATTGCCCTGCACCAGCTCGGTGAGACGCACGACCCCGACCTGCCAGCGCGTCCCGTCGATGAAAACGACCTCACGCCCCTCCGCGCCTGCATTCAACGCCGACTGCCCCAAGTGTCCGAAACTGTGCTACACGCAGGAACCTGCCTCTACACTAACGCGCCCGATGAGAAGTTTCTGATTCAGCCTCTACCTGACGATCCGCGAGTCTGGTTCGTCAGCGCGTGCTCGGGACACGGATTTAAATTTTCCATCTTGAATGGGCACGAGGCGGTGCAGAAAGTTATGGCTGGGTAATCATTTCAGGTAATCTCCTCGCAAGGTATCCTCTTATTCTATGAACCGACCCAGCTGGGACGAGTATTTTATGCAAATCGCGCACATGGTGGCGACGCGGGCGACCTGTCCGCGGCGCAGCGTGGGTGCGGTAATCGTGCTGGACAAGCGGATACTGGCAACGGGCTACAACGGCGCGCCGATTGGACTGGCGCACTGCACCGAAGTCGGCTGCCATATCGTGGCGGGGCACTGCACCCGCGCCCTGCACGCCGAGCAGAACGCGATTTTGCAGGCTGCGCTGAACGGCGTCTCTACGCGCGGGGCGACCGTCTATGTCACCTGCCAGCCATGCAACCACTGCGCCAAGATGATTATCAACGCGGGCATCCAGCGCGTGGTGTTCGAGGGCGACTATCCCGATGAGTTCGCGCTGGAATTGTTCGCTGAAGCGGGTGTGCAACTCCACCGCTACAAAGACGGTACAATTACTGAGGTAGATTTGAAACCGTATAAACCGAAGCGATGAAAACCATTACAGCGGTTTTTATACTCTCGTTGTTCACGACCTATCTGCTCACGCCGTGGGTGCGGCGACTGGCGATACGGATGGGCGTGATGGACTTGCCTGATGCGCGGCGCGTGCATACCGAACCAGTCCCTCGCTGGGGCGGGCTGGCGATTTATATCGGCGTGGCGGTCGGGATGCTCGCGGGGCTGCTGCGACTTTACTTGCTCGCTCCTTCGGACGAGGTGTTTATCGGACGGGCGCTGCAGTTTCTGGGGCTGCTGCTGGTGGGCACAGGCGTGCTGATTGTAGGGATGCTGGATGATAAGAAGCAGTTCTCCGCGCTGATTCAGATGGGCGCGCTGCTGCTGGCGGGGCTGGTGGTGCAGCTGTTCGGTGTGCAGATTGAGGGGTTCGCCGCGCCGATTGGCGGCAAGTTCAGCGAGGCGAGCTGGATTCCGCTCGGTGTGTGGACGATCCCCATCACCGCCGGGTGGATTTTCGTCATCAGCAAAACGATGGACACCATCAACGGGTTGGACGGTTTGGCAGCGGGCGTGAGCGCGATTGCAGCACTCGCCCTCGCGCTGATGGCGCTTCAGGCGGCAGATATGCTCGACCAACCCTACCCCAACTGGCTGATTGCGATTACGGCGGCGGCGATTGCAGGCGCGGCGGGCGGGTTCCTGCGCTACAACTTCAACCCCGCGCGAATCTTCATGGGCACGGGCGGCGCGCAGTTTCTCGGCTTCATGC
>JAOAFW010000031.1 GCA_026416065.1 Fimbriimonadales bacterium | reverse complement strand
TCCCGACCCTGAGTGCGACCTGGACTATGTGCCCAACACGCCGCGCCCTGCGAACCTGCGCTATGTGATGACCAACTCCTTCGGCTTCGGCGGGCACAACAGCGTGCTGGTGCTGGGGAAGTTTGATGTATAATCGCTGGGATGAAGACACTTTCGGAATCTGAGCGACTAAAAATCGCTGCGATTTGCCGACGCTACGGCGTTCGGTATCTCGATCTGTTCGGCTCCGCTACTGAGCCAGGACACTTTGAGCCTCACCGCAGCGATTATGACTTTGTTGTGGAGTTCGAAAACTTGTCCAACACAGACGCTTTCAGGCGATTTATGGGGCTTAAACTCGATCTGGAAGCGGCGTTGCAACGTCCCGTAGATCTGCTCATCGAACGCGCTGTGAAAAACCCCTTCTTGAGAAAAGCCATCGAGCATCAACGGGTACGAATTTATGAAAGCCACACCGGAGAAACTTTTTGCTGACATCCTTCAAGCGGGGGAGCGTATCCAACGATTTGTGGAATCCGTTGAATACGAAGCAGACGCTCAAAATGATTTGCTTCAGTCGGCGGTAGAGCGTCAGTTTCTGATTATTGGAGAAGCGTTAGCTCGCTTGCGCAGAGATTTCCCTGACCTATACGCTCAAATTTCGGACGGTCCTCAAATTGTGGGATTCCGCAATGTGCTGGTTCATGGCTACGATGTGATCGACCCGCAGATTGTATGGTCAGCTGCGACCGTGAATTTACCCCAGCTCCTGAGCGAAATACAGCAACTACAGAAAACTGGCTAACCTTCCCTCTGCTCACAATACTCTAAATTCAAACTCTCGCTCTCCCTTTGGGGGGCGGGTCATGAGGCTCTCTAAAGCGTCGCGGATGGCGCGTTCGCCACGCAGGATTGAGGCGATAGCGTACAGCAGGGGCATTTCCACGCCGAGTTGCGTTGCCAGCGACTGAGCGACCAGCGCGGTGGGGTAGCCCTCGGCGACCTGTCCCAGTGCGGCGAGGGCTTGCTCGGCGGTTTTGCCTTCCGCGACGGCTCTGCCCAGCCGATAGTTGCGGCTCAGGCGACTCACAGCAGTCGCGAACAAATCCCCCACGCCAGTCAGCCCCATGAATGTCTCTGGGCGTGCGCCCATCGCCGCGCCGAAACGCATCATCTCGGCAAGCCCGCGTGTGAGCAGCGTCGCTTTCGTGTTGTCGCCGAAGCCCAAGCCGTCGCTGATGCCCGCGCCGATTGCGTACACATTTTTGAGCGCGCCGCCCAGCTCCACACCAATCACATCATCGTTCGTGTACACGCGCAGAATGGGGGGCGTCATGAACAGCTCCTGAACCTGCTCGGCGCAGGTCAGGCTCCGCGAGGCGGCGACGGCAGCGGTCGGCGCGCCGCGCACCAGCTCGACCGCGAGGTTCGGTCCCGATAGCACAACGGTACGCGCATCGCTGTCGCCCGTCGCCTCGCACACAACCTGCGTGAGCAGCTTGCCCGTGCCCGGCTCCAGCCCTTTGGCGGCGAGAACCAGAATCGCGTTTTTCGGGGGCTGCAGGCGCAACGCCTCACGCAGCGCGCCCGAAGGCACTGCCAGCACCCACACGGGGCATCCTTGCAAGGGGGCGGTCACGTGCGTTGGGAACACTGTATCGGGCAGGCGCGCGTCGGGCAGATAGCGACGGTTCACCCGCTCGGCGGCGATTCGCTCGATTTGCGCCCCATCACGCCCCCAGAGCCAGACCGTGTAGCCTTTCTGCCCCAGCAGCCACGCCAGCGCAGTGCCCCATGAACCCGCGCCTATCACCGCAACCTGCATCTACGCTCCTCGCCACTCCGCACGCAACTCATCCAGCAAGCGCAGCGCTTCCTCCTCATCGTCCGCGTGAACCCAGATGCGTGTCATGAGCGGTCCGTAAAGGTAGGAGACTGGGGGGAACGCTGCGCCGACGCCGTTCTCGCGCAGGTAGTCCCGCACCAGCGTCGCCGTCATATCATCCTGCGCCGCTGCCACCGCCACAAACTGCCCTGACCGCTGCCGTTCACGCTCGCCAAGAATGTACCAGTTCATTGTCTAAGCACGTCGTGGAATTCTACCCTCCATTCACCTGACAAGCCACCAATGCTTAGGTTACTGAGCCGCTTGCGGGCGCGCTGGGGACGCCGAACGCGAGGGCTAACCGCTGTTCCCCGCATATTTAATCACTTCCACCTCGCGCAGCAGGATTAGCCCTTCCTTGACCATCTCGTCGAGCGTGGGCAGGAAGGCACGTATCTTCTCGTCGGTGTCCACGATTTCTATCACTACAGGCAGGTCTTCCGAAAGGCGCAGGATGTTGGCGGTATGAATGACGCTGTTTGCGCCGTAGCCCGCAATTCCGCGAAACACTGTGCCGCCTGCCATACCCATCTCGCGTGCCTTGAGCAGAATCGCCATATACAGCGGCTGCCCGTGCCACTTATCAGCCTCGCCGATGTAGATCCGCAGCAGTTTCGCCTGACCTTCGATTTTCATGGTTCCGCCCCTCCAATCAGCCACCGCCCCAACGCCACGCCCAGCGTCACCGCAATCAGCCCCAGCGCGAGGCTCCCGAACAAATTCAGCCCCGCCTTGAGCCAGAGACCCTGCTGGAGTAACCGCAGGCTCTCGTACTCATAGGTAGAGTAGGTCGTGAATGAGCCGAGAAACCCATAGGCGATTAGCTGCCGCCACTCGGGCGACCATGTGTAGTGCAGGGCAAGCGTCATAAACAGCCCCAGCAGGAACGAGCCAGAAACATTGATGAGCATCGTCTCAACGGGGAACAGCAATCCCATCTTCTGAGCGACCCAGCCGCCCAGCCAGTAGCGCAGATTCGCGCCCAGAAACCCGCCCAGACCCACTAAGAGCGTCGCGCGTAGCATCAGGGATTAGCATACCTTACAAGCTTTTAGAAACACCCACGAGGGTTCAGGCGTATACTTTTGCGGAGGTTTTCCATGCGCTTTCTTGCGTTTGCCCTGTTGTGGGTTGGGGCTGTTGGAACGGTGTTCCCGCAAGAGATGCCCGATTTGGGGGCGGACGCCCGATTGCAGGCATCCTTGAGTTTCACCGAGCCGCTAATACCGCTCCGCGAGCTTGTTCAAAAGATTCGCGAGCGCACCGACGCGCCGCTCGCCGTCGCGCCTGAAATTGCCGACGACAAAGTGTGCGTGCTGGTCTCCGAGAAGCCCGCGTACGAGATTCTCAACCGCCTCGCAGAGCTGTTGCGCTATCAATGGCAGTGGGGCACAGACGGCAAAACCTATGTGTTGCGCATCCCTGCCGTCGAACGCCAGCGGGAGCGGGCACTCTACCAGCTGGCGCAGAGTACGGAGCAGCAGCGTCAACGTGAGGCGTTGCGGCGAATTATCGCGCTGGCGCGCCAGTATAGCCTGCAACAATTGAAACAGTTGCTGGACAGTCCCGATTTTCGCGACAAGAGCGACCGTGAAACATCCCGCGCCGTTGTCGAGCTATCCAACGCCGGCGCGTACTGTGTCGCCCGCACGCTGGGACTGTTGCCCGACGCAATACGCGAGCGACTCTGGACGGCTCAGAGCCTGATTTTCAGCTCCGAGCTGGACGAAGAAGCGGGACTGCCGCTGCAGCCCGACCTCGAGCGCACCCTCCTGCGCCTGCTTCGGGAAAACGACCAGATTGACCGCGAGAACGCGCGCCTCAAGCGGGTGGAAATTCGGTATCTGCCCTGCTCCCAGTCAATCGATCTGTCTTATATAGCGGTTTCCTCACAAGCAATTCAACAGCGTGGCGGCTTCGGGCTGAGCCTGTTCTCGTGGGGACCGACGGAGTCTACGGAGGTGGAGTCGCACGCGCTCTGCAAGGTCTGCCGTGAGTGGCAGACCAATCGCGACGAGCTGCTGCGGTTGCCCGAGGTCAAACGCGCCGAAAACACGCCCGCGCTGCAGATTCCTGAACCCCTTCGAGACAGCGTGTTCTCGAACTTGATTACCTGGGCGCGATCGCGCCGCTTGAACCTGTATGCGGATGTCTATCGTATCCGCTCCGCGCAGCGTCCGCGCCGTTTCCGTGAGCGTATAGAGCAGGCTGCTCAACAGAACGAGGCTCCGGTTCCACCATTTGAGTGGAGCGCGCCTGTGTTCTGGCTGCGTCTGGATGGGGATACGCTGCTGGCGCGGCACAAGGATTATTACTGGCTACGCCCCAGCGAGATACCCGAACGCCTGCTGCATCCGCTGGAGGCGAAGATTGAGCGGCGTGAACCCATCACGCTGGACGAATGGGCGAATTTCGCCGCCGCGCTGACTCCCAAACAGCTGGAGCGTGCGGCAGGCGCGCTGAGCCTGAATCACCTCAGCGGTACACAGATTGTCCACGCGACCAGCGTGCCGATGGGGATGGGGCTGCACACGCTGCCCGCGTTGCGGTTCTGGGCGTCGCTGACGCCTGCACAACGCGCTGCCGCGCTACGCGGAGACCCGCTCCCGCTGGAGCGGCTGACCACGACACAAAGACAGCGATTTGCGGAAGCCTTCAACCCGCCCCCTCTGCCTGGTTGCGTTTCGCAGGAATCGCCCGGTGTCTCGATTACCACGCGCGACGGTGTAATCGTGCTGAACATCCCTGAATACTGGTTCTCGGGCGGCGTGCGCCGCCTGAGCGAGGTGGAGGCGCGCCCCAATCGGTTTCAGATGCGCACTTCAGGCGTCGCCCCGCCCTACGCCGCGAACGAGGGGCGACCTCTCACGGTAAGAGTGGGCGCAAGTCCCTTCAACGAGCCGTCGAATGCAACCGATAAGGGCTATCTGCTGAGTTTCATCGCCGATGGGCGGGAGCACGCCTTTGTGGTGTATCAGACTGTGCCTGAGATTGCGGGGAGCGAGGTTGAGATTCCCCGCACCGGAAGCGGCGAGGGGGCAACTGTAGTTGCCCCCAGCATGACGATTCGCGACTAATCTCAGTTTCGCAGCGGCTTGCCTGTCTCCAGCATGTGGCGCATACGATCCCATGTCTTGGGCTGTTGCGCCAGATAGCCCACCACCTGAATCTCCAGATTGTAGAAGTAGGAGAGGGGCATTTCAGTGGGCTGGCTCAGGTCGCCGCCGGATAGCACATACGCAATCTGGGAGGCGACGGTGAAGTCATGCTCGGTGATGAAGTTGCCCCGCTTGAGGTTGTGCAGCTCGATAAGCAGGCGGGTAAGTACGGCGTTGCCATACGCCATCACTTTTGGCTCTTCGGGCGGGGTATAGCCCTGCTCGGCGAGGCGCAACACCTCCTGCTTCGCCAGCCATACGATGCGGTCGGGGTTCACGGAGATGGTGTCGATGCCCTCGCGCAGGAAGCCGTACTGCATCCCTTCCAGTGCGCTGGTCGCCACCTTGCCGAAGCCGAGCAGTTCCATCACGCGCCGAATAGCGGGGTAGGGGTCAGCGTTCGGGGGCAGACTGCTCAGCGCACGATAGAGCATGGTGGAAGTACCGCCACCCGCGGGGATAATGCCTACACCCACCTCGGGTAAGCCGATGTAGGTCTCCGCGCTCGCCACCACGCGATCGCAGTGCATCGCCAGTTCACACGCACCGCCCAGCGTGTAGCCGAAAGTCGCCGCCGCGATGGGCACTTTCGCATGGCGCAGGCGCAACAGCGAGTCCTGAAACGCCTTGCCACCCATCAACAACTCGTCGAAGTCGCCCGTGCCAATCATCATCAGGAACAGTTGCAGGTTGAAGCCGACCGAGAAATGCTCGCCGATGCCTGTGACGACCAGCCCGACGCCCTCGCGCTCGGCGCGCTCCACGCCCTTGTAGAGCATCTCCATCACGCCGGGTCCCAGCACGTTCATTTTGCTATGAATCCCGACGCTGAATACGCCATCGCCCAGATCGTAAATTGAGGCGTCAGCGTTGCGCTCCAGCTCAGGGCAGTGGCGCGCCATGTTAATCGGCGTGAGGAACTCCGGGTCGGGGCGGTACGGGGCGACCTGCCCTGCGCCCAGCCACACATAGACCGTCGTGTCGCCCGTGTCGGCGGTCTCGTAGAACGCCTTGCGCCCGAAGCGCAGCATGCTCTGCACCATTTCGGGAACCTGCATGCCCTCGCGCTCCATCCGTTCGGCGGTCTCACGCACGCCCACTGCGTCCCATGTCTGGAACGGACCCAGTTCACGGTTGAAGCCCCACTTGATGGCGTGGTCAATCGCGATGGGGTCGTCGGCGAGGCTGGGGGCGTGCTGCGCCGTGTAGCGCAGAGTTTCGGCGTGCAGTTTCCACAGGAACCGCCCCTCGCGGCTATCGTGGTTCACCAGTGCGTGCAGCCGCTCCTCCAGCGGGAGCTTCTCGAACTGCTCAAGGTGCGGGAACTTCGCTTTCTGGCGTGGGCGGTAATCGCCGGTATTGAGGTCCAACGCCTCGATGCTCCCATCCTTCTGGCGGCGGTAGAAACCGACTCCCGTCTTTTCGCCCAATCTGCCATCAGCAATCATACGCTGCACTACTTCGGGCATAGCGAAGGTGCGCTTTTCCTCCTCAGTTTCGAGACGTTCATGCAGGTTGCCCGCCACGCTCGCCATCACATCCAGCCCAACGATGTCCGCCAGGCGGAAGGTCGCGCTGCGCGGGTTGCCAATCAGCGGACCCGTGAGCGCATCCACTTCCTCGATAGTCATGCCGAACTCCTGCATCAGGGGGAAGGCGACCATCATCGAGTGGGTGCCCAGTCGGTTGGCGATGAAGCCCGGCGTATCGCGAGCTATCACCACACGCTTACCCAGCACGCGCTCGGCGAACCGGGCGACGCCCTCCATAATGTCAGGGTCGGTCTCGCGGCGGGGGATAATCTCCAGCAGTTTCAGGGAGCGTGGGGGGTTGAAAAAGTGCGTGCCCAGAAAGCGCCGCTTGATGTCGTCGCGGCAGTCGTCGCTCATCTCGTGGATGGACAGCCCGCTGGTGTTGGTGGACAGCACAGCGCGGTCGTTCACATAGTCTTGCACGCGCGTCCACAGCGCGCGCTTGATGTCGGGCTTCTCGACGACGGCTTCTATTACCCAGTCCGCCTCTTTCAGGCGGGGGAAGTCGGTTTCAAAGCCTCCGATTTCGATACGGCTCGCCAATTCAGGCAGGTAGAACGGCGCGGGCTTAAGTTTGCTCACGCGTTCCAGCCCCTGCTTTGCCTGTTCGGGCGTCAGGTCTAACAACAGCACATGCCAGCCGACATTAGCGAGGTGCGCAGCGATCTGCGCGCCCATCGTGCCCGCGCCCAGCACGGCGGCTCTGCCTGTGGTGGTGTGTTCGTTCAGCATCGTTATTTGCCTCCTTAGTACGTCACAGATTTTCGACTCGTCGGTTAAAACTCCTGCGAGGTAGGGGGATTATACCTGCAATCCTTGCCCTTCGCGCCGTAAGGTAAAATCAGAGTTGAAGGAACCACGCGGGCAGCGCGATGGTATCCCGAATAAAACGCAATACGACGCAATCTACGACGCAATTCGCAGCTCCGCGCTTGCTCAGCGCAACATAAAATGCGCCTTTGCAAAAACGCAATCCTGCACAATCTTCCGCTGCAAGTCCAGCACCATCGCACTCCCTTGCGGGTATGCCTTCTCCTATGCGCCATCAGGTATAATTTAGCCACGCTAAATACAGGAGCCAACGATGTGGCTGAAGGCTATCCCAACCGAACTATCGGAAAACGAGTTTCGTACTGTGGAGTTGAATGGACAGCGTGTCTTAATCGGTCGGGCGTCGAAGGGCTACTTCGCCGTGCTGGATCAGTGCTCTCACCAGAAGCTTCCGCTCTCGGAGGCGGATGGACTAACGGGGCGCATTCATCGCGATTTGCTGGAGTGCCCTCATCACGGCGCGAAGTTTGACCCCTACACGGGTCAGGCGAAGGGGTTGCCCGCTGTGCGTCCGATTAAGGCACTTCAGGTCAAAGAAGAAGACGGTTTCGTGTGGGTGTATATCGAGTGATTTTCTGGAGGCGATTTGTATGGCGACAGTGACCTTTACGATTGACGCAGGCGCGATCCGCGGGCAGTTTCCCTTCTTTCAGCCGCATCCTGAGATGCGGAGCGTGATTTATTTGGACAACGCCGCCACTACGCAGAAACCCTACGGAGTGATTGAAGCGGTGAGCAACTTCTGGGCGCACCACAACGCGAATGTACATCGCGGGGGGCACGGCGCAGGCGCACGAGCATCCGAACTCTATGAAGCCGCACGCGAGCGCGTCGCCAGGTTCCTCAACGCACGCGAGCCTGCCGAAATCGTGTTCACACGCGGCACAACCGAAGCGATCAACCTCGTCGCCAGCAGCTGGGGCGAGGCGTTTATCAGGGCAGGCGACGAGATTATCGTCACCGAGATGGAACACCACGCGAATCTACTCCCGTGGATGCGCCTTGCCGAGAAACAGGGAGCAAAGCTTGTCGTGTGGCGTATCCGGGACGATGGCAGATTAAGTCTGGACGACCTGCGTGCGCTGCTGACTGAACGCACGCGCCTCGTCGCCGTTGTGCATATCTCCAATGTGTTGGGCACGATTAACCCCGTTGCTGAAATCTGCCGGATGGCGCACGTGGCGGGCGCACTGTGTCTGGTAGACGCTGCGCAGAGCGTCGCCCATATGCCTGTCGATGTGCAGGCAATCGACTGCGACTTCCTGATGTTTTCGGGGCATAAGGCGTATGGTCCCACCGGAATCGGCGCGTTGTACGCCAAGCGCGCTCTGCTGGAAGCGATGCCCCCCTACCACATGGGCGGCGGTATGGTG
>JAOAFW010000435.1 GCA_026416065.1 Fimbriimonadales bacterium | reverse complement strand
AGATGTGTATAAGAGACAGGTGTAGCCCTTGCTACGCAGCCAGTCGCGATAGTGGCGCATCGCGCTGAGGAATATCGCGATGCGGGCTTTGTGGCTCCACACATGCGTCGCTTCTTCGGCGACTTCCGCCATCCACACAGCGTCGCGGGCATGGTCGAAGCCGTCTAACGCCGCTGAGTTGCGGTCTAACTGGTCGCCTAAAATCAAAACCAAGTTGCGCATAGGATCTGGAGGGGGAGAGGTTCCTCGCTTTCGGCTCGGGATGACAAAGCTTTTTCCCAGTTAACGAAACCCGTCATTCTGAGCGTGGCGTGGAATCGCTTCGAGACGTTATCGTTTCACAGGCACACCCCAGCCGTCATATTCGCCGCCAAAGGCTTCCGCGACACTTTCCAGGTAGTCAATCCGTCGCTCCAGCTCTGAGGCGTTCGGGCGATGATAGGAGTACACAATCACCAGCCAGCCCCCATGCATGGAGGGTCCCACCTCGGTCTGGTAGCCCGCGTCTTGCAGTGCCAGCGCGGCAAATCCTGCGAGGCGCTCGTCATCAAAGTAGAGGAAATGCTCAAAGGGACACACCGTGTCGGGGTTGACACCAGTATCCAGCATATACTGCAACGCCATCCAGTCGTCAGCTCGCATGCATTACCCCCTGCAGGTAGTATACCTCAGCGGCTCGGCAACTGCTATCCCGTATTTGTGCCACTCCTCAGAAATTATCTTCGTCGCGAACTATCTCGTCGCAGCTCAGGAGAGGGCACCTTACCGCAAGTAGCGCAGGAATCCCCCGCTCATCTTCAGGGGTGAGAAGTGGCGCGTGAGGTAGCGCATTTCGGGCAGCAGGCGGCGCAGGGTCTTACCGCCCAGCTTCAGGCTCGGCTCCGCCAGGAACTCCATCAGCCAGTCGGTAATCCGATGCACGCGCTCGCTATACGGATACCACCAGAGTTCCGGCTTGCCGGTGTAGACCTCGCTCACATATTGAGGCTGCACCAGTTCGTACAAGCCGAACTCGCCGTGTGTGCGCCCGACCCCCGAGTCTTTGAAGCCGCCCCACACGCCGTAGCTATCGCCATATGCCACGATATGTGAGTTCACGCTGACGGAGCCGCACTCCAGCAAAGGGGCGAGGCGTTGCGCCTTGCGCGGGTCGCGCGTCCAGATAGATGCGGTTAGCCCGAATGCGCTGGCGTTTGCCTTGCGCACGGCTTCCTCGGCGCTGTCCACAGGCTGCACCATCACCAGCGGCCCGAAGGTCTCCTCTTGCATGCCGAGCATTGCGTCGGTGGCGTCAGCGATGAGGGTCGGCTCGTGGTACAGTTCGCCGATCTCCTCGCGCACGCGCCCCCCCAGCAGTATCCGCCCGCCTTGGGCGCAGGCGTCCTCGATATGCTTTTGCACGCGCTCACGCTGGAACCGCGCCACGACGGGTCCCATGTCGGTCTCTTGGCTCATTGGGTGCCCCAGCCGGATGTGGGCTAACTCCTCGCGCAGGGCGTTTAGGAACGGCTCGTAGATGCGCCGCTCCACATACACGCGCTCGACGGAGGCGCAGGTTTGCCCGGCGTTGACCATCGCCGCCCACGCGATGCCCTGCGCTGTGTGTTTCAGGTCGGCGTCAGCAAGCACGACGGCAGGGTCTTTACCCCCGAGTTCGAGAATCACCTTCTTGTTGGTTTTGGCGGCTTGCTCGGCGACGCGCCGCCCGATAGGTACGCTCCCGGTGAAGATCACGCCGCGCACGAGCGGGCTGGCAAGCATCGCTTCGCCCTGCGGCGCACCGCCCTGCACTATCTGAACCAGCCCCTCGGGGAAGCCCGCGCGTTTGAACAGATCCTCAACTTTCGCGCCAATCAACGGGGTCAGCGGCGAGGGCTTGAGCAACGCGGCGTTGCCCGACAGCACCAGCGCCATCAGCTGTGTCATCGGAATCGTGAACGGGTAGTTCCATGGGGCAATCACCGCCCACACGCCATAGGGATGAAAATAGTACGTGCTGCGCCTGTCGCTGAAGAACGGGTTCTTGGAGCGCACGCGGCGCGGCTGGAGCAACCGCACGCCCTCGTACATCAGGAACGCGCTCACATCCAGCGGTGGGAACAGTTCCACAATCATTGCCTCAATATACGGCTTGCCCTGCTCGCGGGCAATCAGCTCGGCAATCGCGTGGCGTTCCTTGAGAATCAGCCGCTTGAGGCGGCGCATTGGCTCGACGCGCTTATGCAGCGGCACCTCGCGCCACGCCAAATACGCCTGATGCGCCCGCTCGACTATCCCCTCAATCGCCTCCGTCGGCGTGACGGTGACTTCGCCCACCACCATCCCATCCGCAGGACTTCTGACAATGATGCGCTCCATGCTTTACCAGATTCGAACTGCCGTTCGAAAATTCCTGCAACGGTTCCATAGAGTACAATCTATGTGCGATGAGCCTGACACAGACCTATTTCGAGCGTGTGCGCGCCCAGATAAGCGAGTTGGAACGCCGCTCGCTGGACGCGATTGAGCAAGCGGCAGAGCGTTGCGCCGCGTGTCTTCTGAACAGCGGCGTCATCCATGTCTACGATACGGGGCACCTCGTCTCGCGGGAACTTATTAACCGTGCGGGAGGACTGGCAGCGTTTAGCCCCCTGAGCTTTGACCTGCACGTTGTGAACACCAATCCCTATCGCGAGACGCAGGGCGTGGGCGCGCAAACGCATCCTGAAACCGTGCGCTGCATCGTGAGTGCGGCGCTGGATAGGAGCCGTGTCGTTGCAGGCGATGTGTTGATTATCGGCAGTGTTTCGGGCAAGACCCCGTTTCCAGTGGAACTGGCGATTCAAGCGCGGCAGCGCGCAGTGTTCACTATCGGGTTGACCGCACTTGAGTACTCGTCCCGGCTTCAGTCGGAACATGAGTCGGGGAAGCGACTTTTTGAGGTGGTGGATCTGGTCATTGACAACGCTGCGCCCTACGGTGATGCGATGCTGAACTTAGAGGGCGTGGAGACGGCGTTTTGTCCGGCTTCAGGGATTGGCGCGGCGGTCGCGCTCTGGGCGGTCGTGGCGCTGTCTCTTATACAC
>JAOAFW010000385.1 GCA_026416065.1 Fimbriimonadales bacterium | reverse complement strand
AGATGTGTATAAGAGACAGGTAGGAGTGTCAGCTCAGCCCGGACCGGCGCGCGCCTTCCGCTGGACGCCGCAGACGGGAATGCAGGAACTTCCAATACCTCATACAGGCTTCGCAGTAGGGAGCGCCGTCTCCGCAGATGGGCAAGTGGTGGTGGGCAACAATCGCCTTTCAGCCTACCGTTGGACTGCGCTGGATGGAGCGCAGCGAGTCTTCGGACTGACCTTCGCGTGGGATGTGTCCGCCAATGGCTCAGTGATTGTCGGGCGATCCAACAACCGCGCGTTCCGCTGGACAGCGCAGACAGGCGCGCAGATGCTTCCGACAGACCCACTGGGCGCGTATTATGCGGAAGCGTCGGGCGTTTCTGCTGATGGTTCCGTCGTGGCGGGTGGCATGCTCAACCAGAACGGCTATCGCGTGTTCCGCTGGACGGCGCAAACGGGCGTGCAAGATTTGGGCACGCTGCTTGGCTACAGCAGCTACTCCAGTTCGCTGGAGGGCGGCGTGGCGGTCTCCGCCGACGGACAGGTGGTCGTTGGAACGGTATACAACCCTAACCAGAGTATCCCCTATCGCGCGTTTCGTTGGACAGCGCAAACGGGCATGCAGGATATTGGGAGATTGTCCAATAACCCGAACAGCTTCGCCTACGATGTTTCCGGCGACGGCTCGATCATCGTGGGTGTATCGGGCACAAGCGCGTTCCGCTGGACGGCAAACGGCGGGATGGAAGACCTGAACCAGACCTACGCCAGCCTGCTGACGAACGGTTCAGCGCTCTACAGCGCGTATGCTATTTCGCCTGATGGGCGCTACATCGTGGGGTGGGGCTTCAATACTGCCCGATGGGGCGAAGAGGCGTTTTTGCTGGATACCGCACCGCCCCCCGTCTGGGACGAGACGGTAGATGGTGGCGGCGACGCGGGCAGCCTGCCGAACACAGCTCAAGCGGTGTCCGCCCCCAACCGCACGCCCTGTGTGGACGCTGTGACCGAGATCACGGGCATCGGTGAGGATGAGAACGACGTCGATATGTTCATCATCTGCATTACCGACCCTGAGAACTTCACTGCCGCAATTGAGTACTACGACGGGTCCAGCGCGCAGCCGTGGCTGTTCCGCTGTGATGGTACGGGCGTGGCGCAGGGCGCTTTCGCTCAGTATCGGGTCGACAACTCCACAGGCTGTCTGACAGGACTGCAGGCAGGCATTTATCTGTTAGCAGTTTCACGCTTCGGAAATCAACCTTATGATGCAAACTCCGACCCCCTCTGGAGTGGATGGAGTACGGATGTTCTCTGTCCGGATGGACCGGGCGCGGCGAACCCGATTGCGGGTTGGCAGAACACCTTCAGCGGCGGCGTAGGCGCATATCGTGTCGGTCTCACAGGCGCGTATTTTATGAGCGCGGATGGCGACGCGAATAACGACGGCACAGTGGACGACGCCGATCTGCTGGTGGTGCTGTTCAACTTCGGCAACACAGGCAGCCAAGGCGATGTAAATCGCGACGGCTTGGTGGACGATGCCGATCTGCTGGTAGTGCTGTTCAACTTCGGTAATAGCTGCTGAGGTTCGGCGCAGAGGGCGCAGGGGTTGCTCTGCGCCCTTGATCTTAAATCTCTCGCGCTGAGGAATCGCACCGTACGCATTCCAGCTGTACGCTGCCTGCGAGCAATTCGCCAATCTTTGCGGGCACTTCTCCACGCTACAGCTCCGCGCGTTTGATGATATACTCGCGCGGCAAGATAAAAATGGTACAATTCCCCCCACTGGAGGTTATTTACCGATGAGCTACGATGTGAAGGACTTGGCGCTGGCGGAGCAGGGCGCGCTGCGTATGGAGTGGGCGGACAACGAGATGCCCGTGCTGCGCCTGATTCGCCAGCGGTTTGAGCAGGAAAAGCCGCTCAAGGGCGTCCGAGTCGCGGCGTGTTTGCATGTCACTACCGAAACGGGCAACCTGATGCGCACACTCAAAGCGGGCGGCGCGGAGATTGCCTTGTGCGCCTCGAACCCCCTCTCCACACAGGACGACCTCGCTGCGGCGTTAGTCAAATATGAAGGGATTAGCGTCTACGCCATCAAGGGCGAAGACAAAGAGACTTACTACAAGCATATCCATCAGGCGTTAGACATCCAGCCGCAGATTACGATGGACGACGGCTGCGACCTCGTGAGCGTGCTGCACACCGACCGCCGTGAGGGGCTTGCCCTGTCTCTTATACACATCT
>JAOAFW010000294.1 GCA_026416065.1 Fimbriimonadales bacterium | reverse complement strand
AGATGTGTATAAGAGACAGTACGCGAGCTGGTCGCCTTTCTCTGTTTCGCAGAGCCTGAGGTTGTCGCCGCGCACGACGACGCGCGCCTGCGCACCGCGCTGGAGTACCTGCAGAGCCATCTGGGCGACCCCGATGCGCTGCAAAAGGTCTCCGAGCGACTCTGCGTCAGCCCGCGTCAGTGCCAGCGACTGTTCCGCGTGGCGATGGGCTGCTCGCCGTCCGAATATCTCACCGAGTTGCGCCTGCGCCGCGCCGCGAATCTGCTGGTCAGCACGAACCTCAGCGTCTCGGAAATCGCCCTCGAGGTGGGGTACCTGAGCCTGAGCCACTTCTCGCGCGTGTTCCGTGAGCGGTTCGGCAAGACCCCGCGTGCGTTTCGGCAAAGCCCGACGCTGAGTGTAGAGGATTTCCAAGTCAAGTGAGCGTCACTCCCTTTTGGTACCGATTCTACCGTGCAAAGCCCGGCACATTTTTCGAACACTCAGTCAAATTCTGCCTCGCGGGGTATAATCCCCCCTGAAGGAGGCAACTTATCGATGAAGATATTAGTTTCAGTGAAGCGAGTGCCTGACCCATACGCCAAAATCAGCCCGAACGCGACGGGAACCGACATTAACCGCGACGGGCTACAGATGGCGGTCAACCCCTTTGATGAGATAGCGTTAGAAGAAGCGATACGCCTGAAAGAAGCGGGCAAAGCGACCGAAGTCGTCGCCGTGTCCATCGGCGGGGCGGAAAGCCAGGAGCAACTGCGCACCGCGCTGGCGATGGGCGCAGACCGCGCCATCCTTGTGCAGACGGACGAGACTCTCGATGCGCCCAGCGTCGCCAAAATCCTCGCTGCCGTCTACCGCCGCGAGCAGCCCCACCTGATGCTGATGGGCAAACAAGCCATCGATATGGACGAGAATCAGGTCGGGCAAATGCTGGCGGCGATTTTAGACCTGCCGCAGGCGACCTTCGCCTCGAAAATCACGATAGAGAACGGCAGCGCGACGGTGGAGCGCGAGACGGATAACGGTATCGAGACGATTCGCATGCCCCTGCCTGCGATTATCACTGCCGACCTGCGCTTGAACGAGCCGCGCTATGTCGCGCTCACGGGCATCGTGCGTGCCCGCAGCAAGCCGCTGGAGACGATTACTCCCGCCGACCTTGGGGTACAGACTCGAACACGGGTGCGCCTGACCCAGGTGGAAGCCCCACCCGCACGCAAAGCGGGCAAGCGCGTGAGCGATGTCCACGAACTGGTGCGCCTGCTACGCGAGGAGGCGCGCGTTATCTAAAACGGAGGTGCTATGATGAAGGTTTTAATTGTTGCAGAGACGGACGGTGGGCGCGTCTCGGAAAAGACCCTGCCCGCGATTGCGTTTGCGCAGCAAAAATCGCCCGAAACCTTCACGATTCTGGCGATTGGCGATAACCTGCAGGGCGTCGAGATGCTCACAGGCTATGGCGCGCAGGCGGTGCTGACCGTGAACCATCCTGCGCTGGCGAAGCCGCTGGCGGAACGCTACGCGCCCGTAGTCGCCCACTACGCCCAGCAACTCGGCGCAGACGCGATTGTGGCGACCACCACCACCTTCAGCCGCGACCTGCTGGCGCGTGTGGCAGGGCTGCTCGACGCGCCGATGCTCAGCGACATCACTGCGCTGGAAAGTGCAAACGGCAAACTCGTCGCCAAACGCCCTATCTACTCGGCGAACCTGATTGGCACCTTCGAAGTCGAAGGCAGCCATGTGGTGATGACGGTGCGCGGTCCCGCGTGGGGCAAACCGGAGCCGAAGGGCGCATCGCCTGTCCAAAATGCGGAAGCCCCTGCAGACATCCCCACACGCTCTGAATGGCTGAGCCTGCAAGGGGGCGGTGGCGGGCGTCCCGACCTGACGCAGGCGCGCGTGGTGGTCTCGGGCGGGCGACCCCTTAAAGACCCCGAGACCTTCGAGAAATACATCGGTGGTTTGGCGGACGCGCTCGGCGGCGCAGTCGGCGCAACCCGCGCGGCAGTGGACTCAGGCATCGCCCCCAACGAACTCCAGGTGGGGCAAACGGGCAAAACTGTCGCGCCCGAACTCTATATCGCTGTCGCCGTGTCGGGCTCGGTGCAACACCTGGCAGGCATGAAAGACTCCAAAGTCATCGTCGCCATCAACACCGACCCTGAAGCGCCCATCTTTCAGGTGGCAGACTACGGGCTGGTGGCGGACCTGTATCAGGTGGTGCCTGAACTGACCGAGTTGCTCAAGAACAGCGGGAGTTAGCAGGAACTTTTGCGAGGCGCGTAGCGTATACCCCTTTGCAGGGTCGGGTGGGTCGCCCGCCTGTGGGAGGCGTCGGTTGGCTCCATCGCCAGCCTTGCCAGCCATGACGCGGCGCGCCTCGCTGCGCCCTCGAAGGCTGGCGTCCGGTGTTCGCTACTGATAGGGGGCAGTGCGGAACACTGCCAACCGCGCCTCACTGGAGCGCGGGAGGAACTCACGGTCTCAACCACGCTGTCTCGCTCTCTTCCTCCTGCGGAACGCGATAAATCTCGTCGATCGCTTGCTCGTAAGCCTTGATTTGTTGACGCAGGGGTTCCAGCAGCGCGTCGGTGCGGGGCGCAGCGCTGCGTGGGGCGGCACTGAGCCGGATTGTTTCCATCAGCAGGTTCTCTACGCTGGCAGTAATCATCGCGCTCTCGTTCTCGAGGGTCTGTAAGGTGCGCTCCAGATTACGAAAACTCGCCAGCTCACGCGCCTTCTGGCGATAGGCGCGCTGCAAAGTGTTTTCCATATGCCCATCACGGTTGTGATCCAGTTTGCGCCCCAGAGCGTTCAGCTCGCGCTCCAGCTTCGCCCTGTAGGCGCGCCAGATCCATTCTGACCGTTTGAAGCTCCCCAGCGTGCCTTCACGGAGCGCGTCGAGTGCCACGCTCAGATGGTCCTGCCAGGAGAGTCCCCGCTTTGCCTGAC
Organism: Fimbriimonadales bacterium; assembly: GCA_026416065.1. GTDB lineage: Bacteria > Armatimonadota > Fimbriimonadia > Fimbriimonadales > GBS-DC > GBS-DC. The sequence continues at coordinate 202 of JAOAFW010000294.1, read as the reverse complement.
GCTCAATCTGCAGGCGCAGTTTCGTGGCTTTGTGGCGCAGGTCGGCGTCTTTGGTGAGTATCTCGTCCAGTTCGGGGTACGCGCCTTTGACGCCTGTCATCTGCTGCAGGTTAGCACGAATCTGCTGCGCCATCTGGCGCAGGCGCAGGTGCTCCTCGCGATAGTGGGGCAACATAGGGGGCTGTCTCTTATACACATCTGA
>JAOAFW010000257.1 GCA_026416065.1 Fimbriimonadales bacterium | reverse complement strand
CCCCCAGGCGAGGCGATAGTGGAGATGCACTTTATGCCCCGTAGTTTTCTGATGGGGGCTTCGCTTAGCCTTATGAGCCTCGTCGTGCTGGGGCTACTGAGTCGAGCCGCGAAGCCCCATCAATCGAATTCGTAAGAGAGGTAGACCGCAATCCCCTTCTCCTTCGCGTGCGGGATGACCTTGGTACTGGAGACCATGTGCGCCACCAGCACGGGGAAGGGGTTCACCACCCGCGACGCAATCGGCTTCAACTTCCGCCGAATGAAGCGGTCAATCTCCTGCACGGAAAGCTGAATCTTGCTCTCGCCGACGATGGTCACAGGCTCGCCGTTTCGGAAGCCTTTCCCCAGAATATTGACTTCGCACTCTTCGCCGTTGACCCCGACCACGTAGTCGCGTGTGAGCTGTCCTTCGACTCTGATGCCGTAGTCGCGTTCTAACAGGGCGGGCAGGGCTTTATAGGCGGCGTTCTCCAGCGTATAGCCGAGCGTCATCGCCATGCCGCCCTGAATGCGCTCGATGTTTGTCAGGCGACGATCGTGTTTTTCAGCGACCGCAACGAGCCGGACGATCTGTTCATCGTGTTTCTCAATGGCTTTGCGCAGCTCGGTGATGGCGTGAGCGTTCTCAGCAATGGCGCGGGTGTTGGCGGCGATCTGCTCGTCGTGCCGCTCCACCACCGCGCGCAGTTCCACAATCGCTCGTGTGTTCTCGGAGACGACTTCCACGAGTTGATCCAGCTTCGCCTCGATTCGACGGTCGCTTTCGCGCATCTCCTCGCGGAGCTGATCGATGCGCTTGATGACCTCCGATTCGAACACGCTCTGAACCGCCTCCGAAATGACCAGTGCAATTCGCTGCGCCTGCGGCTCAGGAAACGCCTCCGCCAGCGAAGCGGTCATTTTCGCGATGTCCAGCATCGTCCAAAATTGTACCTCCACTTGAGGTGTTCACTGAATATAATTGAGGTATGCGCCTTACAGGTCTCTATGTGATCACGGAGCCAGTGCTGCGCGACCCTATTGAGGGCGCGCGACTTGTTCTGGAAGGGGGCGCGCGGATAATTCAGCTGCGCGACAAGCAGGCAACCACGCGCCAGTTAGTAGAGGCAGGGCTGAAGCTGCGTGAACTGACGCGCCGGCATGGGGCGATTTTGATTGTGAACGACCGCCTCGATGTCGCCCTTGCCATCGGAGCCGACGGCGTGCATTTAGGGCAAGACGATATGCCAGTCCCACTGGCGCGTAAGATAGCGGGCGAGAACTTCCTCATCGGCGTCTCGGTGGAGACCGTTGAAGAGGCGCGCCAGGCGGAAGCGGAAGGCGCGCACTATCTCGGCGTGGGACCGATGTTCGCCACCGCCACCAAGCCCGACGCGGGCGCGCCTGTCGGTCCCGAACGGCTCCGCGCCATTAAACAGGCGGTCTCTATCCCTGTTTTTGGCATTGGGGGCATCACACTGGAGAATGCCCTTGCCGTACTCAAAGCCGGCGCGGACGGGATTTGCGTGATTTCGGCGATTATGGGCGCGGCTGACCCTCAAGAGGCGACGCGCCAGTTCGCCGCCATGTTAGCAGAGGGGGGAATTTAGGGTATAATCCCTTCATGGGCGAGCGGTTCCACTCGTCGGCGGGTGCGCCGACGCCCCTGCCGCGAGACGCCCCAGAACAAGGAGGCTCTGCAACGATGCGTATGATGGTCAACTGGAACGGTCGTATCAGCCCGTTAGAAGAGGCATGCCTGCCTGTCTTTGACCACGCTTACCTGTATGGCGACGGTCTGTTCGAAGGCATCCGTATCTATAACCGTAATATTTTTAAGCTGGATCCCCATTTAGAGCGGCTCTATGATGGGGTTCGCCACCTTGATATTCGGGGGATGATTCCGTATGAAGAGCTCAAGGAGCGCATTCTTGAGACCGCCGAGGCGGCGGGCGCGGAGAACGCTTATATTCGTGTCTCCGTCTCACGCGGCACGGGAATCGGACTGAACCCCGAGAACATCAACCAGACGCCGAATGTGATGATTGCGATACGGGCCTGGCGCTCTACCCACCCGAACTCTACGAGACGGGGCTGCGGGTGGTGACGGTCTCGACGCGCGTGACGCCGCCTGATGCGCTCGATCCCCGCATTAAGTCTATCGGGCGCTATGTGGCGAACATCCAGGCGAAGATGGAGGCGAATCGTCAAGGCGCGGGTGAGGGACTGATGCTGAACATGCAGGGCTATGTTGCCGAAGCAACAGGCGACAACATCTTCATCGTCAAAGATGGGGTGCTGCATACGCCCCATCCAGCCTGTGGGATTCTGAAAGGAATAACGCGCGGGACAGTTATCGAGATCGCGCACGACTGGGACATTCCCGTCGTGGAAGACTGGCTCACGCTGCACGATGTCTACACCGCCGACGAAGTGTTCCTGACAGGTACCGCCGCCGAGATTATCCCGATGATCGAGCTGGATCACCGCCCGATCGGCGACGGCAAACCCGGCGAGCTGACTGAGAAGATTATCGGCGAGTTCCGTCAGCGCGTGCGCGAAGACGGCGTGCGCATCGGCGTCCATGCACGATGAACTGCGTTTACTGTGAGCGTCCCGCAACTTATCAGGCGCAGGTAGGTTTGCAACGCCTGCGCCTGTGCCCAACCTGCGCCAATGCATGGGCGCGCCGAGAGTTGCACACGCCCCTGACCGCATGGTTCCACTACCTTAAACCCCCTGTGCGCCCCCACGCGCAATGTCCCTTTTGTGGCTGTACCCCCACCTCTGCCCGAGAAACCGGTTTGTACGGCTGCCCCCTTTGCTACGTGTTTCTTGAGGGGGCGCAATAAACCATTCCACTCTTGAGGTGATGAAGCGCATACCGACAAGCCTGCCGTCGCAAGCTCGTCTCTGACCACGCGGCGATGACCAGCAGGTATACTCCGTCCCTGTGGCAGTTTGGGATCGCGTCCGTATCGAATCGTCGCGCTGGGCACTGGACTGGGAAGGCATCCGCAGAGGTGAGTTTTCGGATCGCTACTTTTACAACGGCGTGCGGATTCTGGAGGCGCTCGCGCGCGAAGGGTATCGATTTCAGGGCTACTCGGCGCGGCTACAACAGCTGGGACTGGATCCGCGCTTACCCGAAGCGATTGGCGAACTGCGCGTGGAGATGCAATTCTTCGCGCGGCGGAAACCGTTTACCCTAATCGCAGGCGTCGACGCCGCACTGGCAATCCTGAAAGAGACGACTGGCTATTTCGAGGGCGACCGGTTCATCAACACGGCGCACACGCTGGAGGTGGAAGCCGTTCACGACGGCTATTGTGCGCCCTATGCAGGCGAACCGCTGGAGGTGGTTCCTGTGCTGAAAGTGCGGGGGCGGTATCGCGATTTCGCGCTACTGGAGACACCGCTTCTGGGCGTGCTCACCCGCCTGAGCCGGCTCGCTACCAACACCTACCGCATTCTGAAAGCCGCGCGAGGCAAACCCGTACTGTTCTTTCCCGCCCGGTTCGACCTGCCCCACACGCAACGCTATGACGGCTATGCCTATTTCGTGGGTGTGCAACGCTACAACTTCGACCACGACGCTTCTACACCTGCCATCGTCTCCACACCTGAGCAGACACGCCTGTGGGACGGCGCGGCGGGCGGAACAACCGCCCACGCGATGATTGCCACGTTCCTGGGCGACACAGTCGAACTGATGCTCCAGTTCGCCCGCATCATGCCCCCTGAGCTGCGGCGCGTGGCGCTGGTGGACTTCGAAAACGACTGCGTCGGAACCGCGCGCGCTGTGGCGAAGGCGTTCTTCGAACGCTATCGGCAGGCGTTGGAGCGCGGCGACACGGAAACCGCACAGCGCTACATGCTGCACGGCGTGCGCCCCGACACCAGCGCGAACCTCGTGGACGCCAGCCTGCAGGACGAACCCGACGCGGCACAGCTATACGGCGTGAACCCCCGCCTGATTTTCAAGTTGCGCGAGGGTCTGGATACGGCATGGCAGGCATGGAACCTATCTCCCGAATGGCGCGAGCCGGCGCAACGCTACTGTCGCTCCATTCAAATCGTCGCCACAGGCGGATTCAACGAGCAGCGTATCCGTCAGTTCGAAGAGGTAGGTGCGCCCGTCGATGTCTATGGCGTTGGCTCGGCGTTCCTCAGCAACAGCACTGTGGAGGGCACCAACACCGACTTCACAGCCGATGTGGTGCGGATCTACACCGCGGGACGATGGGTTCCCCTCGCGAAAGCGGGCAGAGTCGCGCAGGAAAACCCCGATCTGGAACCGTGTGTGCTGACCTAAGGGCTTAAAGTGGGCTATAATTCAGAGCAGACGGGCGCCGCTATGCGAACGTGGACTGTTTTCGGCGGTGCGGCCCTGACGCTGGTACTGGCGTTGGGGCAGGCGTCGCTGCAAATGCTCTGGATGCGCGGTGGGATGCCGCTTCAAGCGCGTTTTATCGCCGCCTCGCCTGTGAGCGACTCCGTCGTCGTAGGGGGCGATTCGTGGGGGGTGTGGGTTTATCGCCTCTCCACAGGGCTGCTGGAGCGTTTCGTGCCGACGCTCTCCTCGCCACGGGCGATGGTCTTTTCACCCTCAGGGGAATACCTCGCCACGGCAGATGGGGTGTGGCGTCTTGCCGATTGGAGCCTGGTATCACAG
>JAOAFW010000134.1 GCA_026416065.1 Fimbriimonadales bacterium | reverse complement strand
AGATGTGTATAAGAGACAGGTCTACAGGGGCGGGCGCACGGGGCTGGTTGGGCTGCTGCTCTTGTTGGGATTGGCGTGTAGCGGCTTCGGGGGTGCGTTTCACCCGCTGGAGAATCGGCAGTTCCACGAACACCGCGCGCCCTTCCCCCAGCTCGGTTCCCCCTACGGAGTAGGGGGAACCTGCAGGAGGGGGTTCTGGTGATTGCCCCCCATCCTCACTCTCGGTTCCCCCTACGGAGTAGGGGGAACCTGCAGGAGGGGGTTCTGATGTCTGCCCCCCTCCTGTCGGTTCCCCCCGCTGCGCGAGGGGAACCGAACTTGCAGCAGGGGGTTCTGGTGATTGCCCCCCTCCTGTAGGTTCCCCTCGCGCAGCGGGGGGAACCGAGCCTGCGGCAGGAGGTTCTGGAGCTTGCCGAGAGAACACGCGCTGCCGTGTGGATTCGGGTAGAACCTCGTGCAGGGGCAGGAGGCGCAACTCATCCCCCAGCGGCAGCTGATTGTAGCGGAGCGCGACCTGCACCAGCACCTGCTCTACGGTTTCGTTGAGGCGGGTGAGGGCGTTGTAAGCGGCATTCAAATCGTCGACCGCGTGAACGAGTTCGGGAATATCTGTGCTTCTGTGCGCCTCCTCGAAGTTATCGCTATGCACATAGAAGCGAAAGCCTTCCTGAAGCTGGGGCGTATGGGCGTCTCTTAGGATGGAGTTCCTCCACGCGCGTACTTTTGCGTCCACTTCCGCGACGCTTGCCAGCTTTCCATTTTCGGTCAGGGAGGCGGAGATGGTGTAGCGGAAGTTAGGCGCGGGGCCGTTGGTGAGCAGCGAGCGCAGGGCGACATAGAACGCTGCGCCCGCTGATGCGCCCTCCAGACGCTTCCCCACCCACTGCGCCTCACGATAGTTGAACACCCGCCAGCGCACAGCAGGAGGCTCCGCGCCACGGGCGTTCGATGCGTAGGTCCACGCCCACCCAAGTTGTTGGGCGAAGGACAGGTCGTAGGTAGAGGCGAGCAGCAGCTCAGGCGCGGGGTAGAAAACAGGGGGCAGGTCAACGGGCGAATGGGCGACGCCGACCTGCGCAGGAAACGGAGTTCTTCCGCCACCCTGTGCGCCAGAAACGACCAGCACCAAGGATGCGCGCACTGGCTGGGCGAGCGGGGCACCGCTCCCCAGTTGATAGAGAATATCCCCCAAGATGGCTAAGGGCGCAAGGGGAGCGTCAGGCGCATTCTCCGGTATTGAGAGCAGAATCGGATCCCCAAACTTGCAGCGAATGTCCGCATGTCTACCGAAAATCGTGTTGAAAGCTTGGCGAAGCCACCCATTGGCGTTATTTCTGTCCCAGTACGCCAGCGCCGCCGCCAGCGCAAGCCGAATCAGACGAGGGTAGTGAACCCCATTTTCACCGCCACAGAGTGGACAATCGCACTCGCATGCAAGGTAACTGGAATGCCCCCTTTCGCATAGCGCTCTCAGCGCGGGGAAGGTGGAAAAGTCGCCTGAGCGGACAGCCTCCCGGAGTGCTTCGGCAGTGTCGTCATCCAGATGCTGCGGCAGCAGGCGCAACACGGCGAGCAGCTTCCCATTAATGAGCAGCTCGTCCCGACGGCGCGAATCGGCGGGGTTGTCAGCCTCCCGCTGGAGCAGCCACTCAAGCAGCTTCTCTGGTTTCAGATCTTCGCTGTCCATTCCGCACTCCGAGAGCGTTCAGAAAACCTTCACGGCTACGATTGCACTGGAACAAACTCAGCCCTTCTGACAGAGAGTGATTTTCAGCCACGCTCTGAAACGCTTTACCTCGGTATGGGAGCGATTCGCCGAATTGTCCCTCGATTCCTGCTGCAGGTGAATAAAAGAGAGGCTTGGAGTCGTTTTAATGAGCAGGTGAGAACAAATGACGCGCAAAGTGCGAACGAAGGTGCGTGAGCGTGTTCGGTATCGTGCGACGCCGCGCGCGCCGCGCCCAGTCGCTACGCCGAAGCCCTCCTTGCTGGAGCAGCTCTGGCAAGAGGCGCAGCAGCAGGTGGAACACGAACGCCGCGAAGCGGAGCGCAGGGCGATAATCCGCGCGCGCTTCTATCTGGACTGAGGTGCGACCTATGCGCTTGGAGAAGCCGACTCATGTGAAGATACAATATCGGGTGGTTCGCGAGGTGTACGCCGCGCAGCAGCGGGGGGCGCAGCCTTTTGTGGCAGTGCGCGCCGCGACCGCCGCGTATGGCGAGGATTTGGACTGGTTGGTGGTGGGCATTGAATCGCCCCAGCCCTCCGAGCCGACCGTGCTGCTCACCGCGCAACCGCTCAGCGTCGTCGAACTCCCTGAGTCGTCCAAGCCGTTCGTGGTGGTCTCGCTTACGCCTGACGGGGCAATAGAGGCAGTTCTTGTGTGCCCCCAAAGCGGCGTGTCTCGTTTGGCAGTATCCGTGATCGGACCCGAAATGCCCGTGTATGACCCGTATGAACCTGAACAAGTGAGCCATTACGAGGCGGTGCGCTGGTCGCGTCAGGAGGGCGCGTTGGGGACATACGCCTCGCGTCGCCTGCGCCGCCTGCACTTCGGAATTGTGGGCGCGGGCAGGCTGGGCGCTAAAGCTGCGCAGGAACTGGCGCATCGCGGCGCACGCCGCCTCCTGCTGGTGGACTACGACCGTGTGGAACGCCACAACACCGAGTATCCAGTTGAGGCTATCGGAAGTCACAAAGTGAAGGCGTTGGCGTCCCTGCTGAAAGCGCAATACCCTGAGATGCATGTGGTCGGGGTTCCGCGCAGTGTGTCAGACATGGAGGCAGTCCGATGCCTCAAAGGGTGCGATGTGATGATTGTCTGCACAGACCACGACGGCGCGCGATTTATGGCGCACGCGCTGGGTGCCGCCTATCTGATTCCCACGCTCGATATCGCCACTGGCGTGCTGCACGACGGGACGCAGGGGGCGGACATCAGGTGGTGCGTGCCCGGCGACGGCTGCCTGCTGTGTCAGGGCGGGATTGTGCGGACAGAACACTTGCACGAGGGCACGCTGCGCGGGCTATACGCTGAGCTGCGCCAACAGCGGGCGCGGGACTGGCGCACGGAACGGCGCGGCACTCGCGCCACGCTCAACGGTATCGCTGTGAACCTTGGCATCGGCTTGCTGGAAGACTACCTGCGCGGCGAACTGCGCACGGGACGCTGGCTCCGCCTGCTCTACAACGGCGCAACGCCGCAGATTACCGTCGTAGAATCGGGCAAGCCTGACAACTGTTTTTGCAGGGATTTTGGCAGTGGAGATGAGGGAGTCGTGAATAATTTTTCGCGTACTTATCGTTAATAGGGGCGTAGGAGGTTTCCACATGAAGCTACTACACGAGCGGCATAGCCGTTCTCGGTCTAATGTAGTCTGGCAGGACAGGAGTGTCCAGCCAGTGGAAGGTCTGCGCACGGATAGCATGCGCGTCGGGGAGATTGAGGCACGGATAGTCGACCCAACCACTATTGAGGTCGTTGCGCCGATGCATTATGCTGGGCGTCGCGTCACCCTCGTGGTTGAGTGCAGGTCGGCATCTGGTTGCAGGTTGTTTCAGGTCTGTGCTAGATTGCATGCCGATCTGTCCAGTGCCTCAGCCAAAGCTGTCAAGTGGTTGCCGTTCAGCCTGTTCGGCATCAACGGCTTTGGGCTCATTCTGCTGATACTGGGGTAGAATCGTGCGGGGGGCTTGTGCCTCCCTTGCCTGCTTCTTGCTGGGAGGGCTGTTATGGAAGAACGTCCGAACATTCATAGCTGTCTCTTATACACATCT
>JAOAFW010000104.1 GCA_026416065.1 Fimbriimonadales bacterium | reverse complement strand
TTGTGCGCACCATAAACACTTCCATTTTGGTGTTGTCGTAGCGCAGGCGAAGCGCCCAGGAGTTCCAGACAGCCTGATTGGCACTGCTGAGGACGAAGGTGAGGTCATAAACCTTCCAACCGCCGATCTGAACGTTGTTATAAGAAGTCAAAATCATCGTAGCCTGGGCGTGCAGAGCGGCCACGGTAGCTCTAAGCGCAGCAATCGCCAAAATCTTGTTCAATCGCATCGTCAAATCCTCCTTTCTGAGGTCTGCGGTGTTCGGGGCGAACCGAAACCGCATTGCAGTGACCACACTGCATCAAGAAACAGTGTTTCTAATTCATTCCAGTATCGGCGCGGCGAGAGGCTCTCACTGCAACCGCCTATATTATAGCACATTTTTTCGCCAATGTCAAGGGGAGAGGCGGAAATTAGGGGTAATTTGGGGGGAAATTGGGAGTATGCAGCATTTGAAACGACGCCCGGCTCACAACGACACGGCGCATCAAGTAGGTTTCACCACCGCTTTTGGGGAGAATCCTATGGAGGGGAGTGAGTAGCCCCTCATTCTGGTACACTTTAGATTGATGCATCACCCGATTCGCGTAATAGCGGTATGTGGCACGCGCCCGGACGCCATTAAGATGGCGCCGGTCGTCCAAGCCTTGCGTCAGCACGGGGCGTTCCACGTGCGTCTGATTGCAACGGGACAACATCGCGAAATGCTTGATCAGGTGCTGCGCCTGTTCGGGCTGACCCCCGACGCCGATTTGAATATCATGACGGCGCATCAGACCCTGACCGAGATTACACTGCGTGCATTAGAAGGGCTGGATCGGTTGCTGCGCGAGTCGCCTGCAGATGTCGTGTTGGCGCAGGGCGACACGACAACCACATTCACCGCGGCGCTGGCAGCGTTTTATCACAAAATTCCGTTTGGACATGTGGAGGCGGGTCTTCGCACCTACGATAAGTATCAGCCGTTCCCGGAGGAGATGAACCGCCGGCTGACCGCGCCGATTGCCGAGTTCCACTTCGCGCCGACGGAAACCGCCCGCCAGAACCTGTTGCGAGAAAATATCCCCGCCGAGCGCATCTGGGTCACGGGCAATACAGGTATCGACGCCGTGCTGTGGGTGGCACACCAGCCTTACGACGCGGAAGACCCTGCCCTGCGTCATGCGCTCGATCATCCGGGCAGGTTGATCCTGCTGACTACGCACCGCCGGGAGAACTGGGGCGAACCGATGGCGCATATCGCCCGCGCTGCACGAATCTTGCTGGAGCGGTTCGACGATGCGCTGCTGCTTTTGCCGTTGCACCGCAACCCGCGCGTGCGCGAGACGCTCACGACAGTTTTGGGTGACCATCCGCGCGCGCTGCTCACCGAGCCGCTGGACTACGCACCGTTTGTACATGCAATGCGCCGCGCTGACCTGATTCTGACCGACTCGGGGGGCGTGCAGGAGGAAGCCCCGGCGTTTGGTAAGCCGATTCTGGTGCTACGCGAGACCACCGAGCGCCCCGAAGGCGTCGCTGCAGGCGCAGCGAAGCTGGTAGGCGCGGAGACCGGGCGCATCGTGGCGGAAGCAACCCGCCTGCTCACAGATCCGGACGCCTACGCGCAGATGGCGCGCGCGGTCAACCCCTACGGCGACGGACACGCCGCTGAACGCATCCGAGATGTGTTATTGCAGGAAATAAGCAACAGCATAACAATTTAATTGTCAAGGGGCAACGGAGCATGTCAGCCTGGATCACCATGCTGAAAATTGTGGCGACTGCAGCCGCCTACGTATTTACCGCGTGGGTGAGTCTGCAGTTTACTTACTTGCCTGACAAAAGCAGCCTGGTATGGCTGCCGGCGGGTGTTGCGCTGGGACTGACCCACTGGTGGGGCTATCGTGTTGGATTAACGGGCGCAGGGCTGGGCACTGCCATTTTGGTATATTTCGTCTGGGGAAAATGGGATCTCGCGTTGCTTAGCGCGGTTCCTGTAGTGCTGGAGGCGTGGACAGGCGTCTCGCTGTTGAAGGCGACGCGGGTTGACCCGCGCCTGACTCAAGGGCGTGATGTTGTCTACTTTCTGCTTATCAGCGTGGGCGCCTCGGTTGTCTCGCCGTTTCTGAACACCTTGCTGCGTGTCGAGTATGGAATTACCGACCCCGAACGATGGCAGATCTCGGTGCTGCACCGCTGGATGGGCGACACGATGGGGCATCTTGTGGCTGGAGGGCTGTTGCTGGTTTGGTGGCAGAACTGGCGGATGCGCAAGCGAGACTACTCGGTGTTACTCGGAATGGCACTGTTTTGCCTCTTGTCTGTGTGGCTCACTTTCTTTTTGCAACGGATTGCTCTGCTCCCCGCCCCGGCAATGGCGGTACTGCTGCCAGCGTTTGTTGTCGCAGCGTTTGCGTACCAGCAGCGCGGGGTTACGCTCATCACCCTGACTGTCGTAGTCGCACTGGCGCATGAGGTAGCACAGTGGAAGACCATGCAGCCGATTGAGCTGCGCGAGTTTGTGTTCGGCTGGCTCTTCATTTTTCTGGTTTTCGGGACGCTGATGATAGTCTCCAGTCCAATCGCGCAGCAGCGCGAGCATACGCGTCAGATGGAGCAATCGCGTCAGGAGTTAGAACGCGCTTACCAACAGACACGAGATATTCTGGAGAACGCCCCCAGCGTGGCAATGCAGATATATGATGAACAGGGACGCATCCTCTTCTGGAATCGTGCCTCAGAGCAGTTCTATGGGTATGCCAAAGAACAAGCCGAAGGCAAGACGCTGGAGTCGCTGATTTTTACCCCTCGGGAACACCGGGAGTTTCTGGACACCCTGCGCGAGGTCGCGCGCACGGGTCAACCTGCTCCCTTGCATGAGTGGTGTATCCGCGCCGCCGATGGGAAAGAGCGTGTGATTCTCTCTTCGCTTTTCCCTATTCGGTACGGCGATCAGGTGCGCTTCGTCTGCGCCGATATCGACATCACCGAGCGAAAGGCGTTGGAGCAGCGCCTGTTCCATGCCGAAAAAATGGAGAGCGTCGGACGCCTTGCAGGTGGCGTGGCGCACGACTTCAACAACCTGCTGACAGCGATTTTAGGTTTCGCAGAGCTGGCACAAGCGCGCCTGCCCGACAACCACCCGGCTCATCAAGACCTGGATCGGATTATCGAAGCCAGCGAACGCGCTGCGAACCTCGTGCGCCAGCTGCTGGGCTTCGCACGCAAACAACTGACCCAGCCACTGCCAACCGAGATCAACCGCGTTGTGCGCGACTTGTTGCCCTTGCTGGAGCGCACTCTGGGGGAGGATGTTCGAATCCAACTGCAACTCGCGGAAGACGAAACGATCGCGCTGATAGATCCCTCCCAGCTGGAGCAGATTGTGATGAACCTCGCCATCAACGCCCGCGATGCGATGCGCAGAAAAGGCGGTGGAACGCTCACGATACAAACACAACGCATGTTCTGCACTCAAGAGGACCTGCAGCAGGCGTTGGATAGCAGCGAACTCACCCCCGGCGAATATGTCTGCTTCATGGTGCAGGATACAGGGGAAGGCATCCCCGAAGAGCTGCGCCCGCACATTTTTGAGCCGTTCTTCAGCACTAAGGGCTTGGGCAACACGGGACTGGGGCTGGCGACCGTGTACGGCATCGTGCGTCAAAACAAGGGTTTTATTACTTTTGAGAGCGAAGTGGGCAAAGGAACGCAGTTTCGGGTGTGCTTCCCTGCCTGGGAAAAAAGATGAGAGTCACTTACGCCACCCGCTCATGATCTCCGGTTTGTTGCCCCAAGCGTGGCAGCCCCCACTGTGCTAACTTCTCCCAGAGCAGGTCAGGGTCAATTGGTTTGCTCAGGTAGTCGTCCATGCCACACGCTATGCACTTTTCACGGTCGCTTTCTAAAGCATTCGCTGTGAGCGCGATAATGGGCATATGCAACCCCCGCGCGTGATCATAGGCGCGTATGCGCCGCGTAGCTTCGTAGCCGTCCATATCGGGCATCTGACAATCCATCAACACGAGATGGAACGGCGCACGTGAGAGCCATTCCAACACCTCCCTCCCGTTCTCGGCAATTTCCACTTCAATCCCCCATCGCTCCAGAGTGCGCCGAATTACCTTCTGGTTCACATAGTTATCTTCCGCAACCAGCACGCGCAAACCGGTGAGCGCGGTAGACTCGCTCGCGCAGATTTGCTGTTCCAGTTGGACATAAGCCGGAGGCTCAGAGACAGGTAGCACCAACTCAAACCAGAAAGTAGCGCCTTTACCGACCTCACTGACTAAACCCATCTGACCACCCATCAGCTCCACCAGTTTCCAACAAATGGCTAATCCCAACCCCGTGCTATTGTACTTGCGTGGGGTAGACCGGTGCACTTGTCGGAACGGTTCAAATATCTGCGCTTGCTTTTCGGAGGCAATCCCGATGCCCGTATCCTGCACTTCGAAACGGAGGCGGATCAGTTTATCGTCACGGGCTTCTTCGCCTGTAACCCGTACTACGACCTCACCCTGATCCGTGAACTTAATCGCGTTGCTAAGTAGGTTCAGCAGAACCTGCCGTAGGGAGGCGGTATCCACCAGAGCGTAGAGCTCTCTCTGGATGGGCAGCTCCTCGCGCAACAGGATTCCCTTAAGTCGTGCTTGAGGACGCACCGTCTCACAAACTTCGCGTACAAACCGTTTCAAGTCGGTCGGCGTGCGTTCCAGCTTCACTTGTCCCGCCTCGATTTTGGCGAGGCTCAAGATATCGTTTAGAACTTCCAGCAGTTGCTTCGCGCTGGCGTCGGCGGTCGCCAGCAGGTCGCGTTGCTCATCGGTTAGCGAGGTCTCCTTAAGCAGGTTGAGCATACCCAGCAGACCGCTCATCGAGGTACGAATTTCGTGGCTCGTATTGGCGAGGAATTCCGTACGCGCCTGAGCAAGGCGTTCTGCCTCCTCTTTCGCTCTGAAGACGGCTTGCTCGTGCAACACCTTTTCAGTAATATCGTAATGAATACTGCAATAACCCAACAACTTGTTTTGCTCGTCATAAATAGGTGCAATGACCCCCTCTGCCCAGTAGTGCGTCTCAGGGTTGAACTCTATGGGATTTTCAGGTGTCCCGAGTGGTGTGCCTTTCTTGCGGTTCAAGAATCGCCCGTGATATTGCTCACCGCGTTTAAGTGTCTCAAAGAGCTTTGTATAAAATGTCTCTGGCATCAAGCCACTCTTGAGAATGTTAGGGCGACACCCCACCGATTCCTCGAGAGTATAGCCTGTGAGTGCAGTAAAGGCAGGATTCACGTATTGAATCTTGAAATCGGGCCCGGTGAGCATGATCGCTGCGGGTGACGATTCGATAGCGCGTTGTAAGCGCAGTAGTTGCTCATGTTGCAGGCGCGTCGCTTCCCGCGAGCGGCTCTTCGTGCGGTGGAGCAACAAAGCGACGACGCTCGCAGTGCCGAATGCCGCCGCCAGTGCCTGCAGGAAAAGCGTTGGCGTGAGATCCAGCCCGATTCCCCACACCAGCACAACCATTTGTAGCGCGAGCACCATGAGAAAGAGGCGCGTCAGATTGCCCAGCATCTCGACCACCACTTTACGCTTTTGCATCGTGCAATGACAGAGTTATTCCACACCGAGTGGCAGATTACTAACTTGCCTCCAGTGTTTCTGGATCTGCCGCTGAACCGCAAAGCTGTTCGCGCAGACGCGCCAGCGCGCGGGTATGAATCTGATACACCCGCGACTCAGAGATGTTCATTACCTGCCCAATCTCTTTGAAAGTCAGCCCTTCGTAATAATAGAGTTGGATGACCTGTCGTTCGCGGTCGCCAAGTGTCTCGATAGCGTGGGTCAGCGCGCGGGTCTGCTCGCGTTCCAGCAGCTCTTCGTAGGGGTCATCAGCGTGTGCGAGCGTCTCCAGGAGCGTGCTGCTCTCGTCCTCATCGCCGTTGATCAGGCAGGCTTCCAAAGAGATGGTATTCGTGCGAGCGTAGTCAATCAGTAGCTGGCGATATTCACTGACCGAGATTTCCAGCGCTTCAGCGGTCTCTTCATCGGTAGGGGGGCGTCCCAGACTGGCTTCCAGGCGCACCCACACGCGCTCCAGCTGGCGCAGTCTGTCGCGGGCGGAGCGCGGCACCCAGTCTTCCGAGCGCAACGCCTCCAGCACCGCGCCCCGAATCAGCGCAATCGCGTAGGTCTCAAACTTCACATTGCGCGTGGGATCGTACATATCCACAGCGCGAATCAGTCCCATCACGCCGTAGCTGTATAAATCTTCCCACTCCATCCCGCTGGGTGGATAAGGCACGATGCGCCCGACCGTGAGTTTGACCAGATGCGCGTATTGGCGGATCAGCTGCTCACGGGCGCTGGGTTCGCCGTAGATTTTGAACTGCTTCCATGCCTCTTGCATTTGGAGTGCATCCATCATGATTGCGTGTACCTCCCTTAGTAATAAGTTCAGGCTGCGTCCTCACTCGCTGTTGCAGACTCCGTCGCCGTGAGTTCGCTGGGTGCTGGACTGCGGGCGGACTGGGTGACCGAAGGAGGCGTTTCGGAGGGCAAGAGCTGGCTCATCACATACGCCCAGAGCGCGCCTGCAATCCAGCCGACCATGCCGCCAATCAGCCCGCGCACGGTGCAAAGCAACGGGTCGACGCCCGCTGCGACGCCGAATATCAGCACGAGCATACAGCCCAGCCCGCCCGTAATGCGGGGCACAATAGTCCAGTTCATGCCGCATCATGCGTTCCTCCAGGGGCAGTCGGCGCGCCTGGATGGCGACCGTTAGGGCGAGTAGGCGTGAGCGCGTCCCGTGCGCGTCTCCAGCGCCTCGCTGTAGAGCGCGGTATAA
>JAOAFW010000072.1 GCA_026416065.1 Fimbriimonadales bacterium | reverse complement strand
AGATGTGTATAAGAGACAGTGGTAGTTGTGGGGCAACACCACGGGCAACTGGAGGGGCGTATCTGCCAGCAGGGCGCGATACAGCGCCGCATGATAGCGTCGCCGCTCAGTCCACTCGTGCAGGTAGCGCAGTTTCACGCGCAAAATCGCTGCCTGCAGCTCATCCAGCCGCGCAGTGTAGCCGATGTCTTCGTAATAGTAGCCGCCGTTCATCCCGTGCACGCGCAGGCTGCGCACCTTGCGGGCAATCTGCTCGTCGTTGGTGATGACCATGCCCGCATCGCCCGCAGCGCCGATGTTCTTGGTGGGGAAAAAGCTAATCGCCGCAGCGTGGGCAAACGCGCCAATCGGCGCCTCATAGTGGCGCGCTCCAATCGCCTGCGCCGCATCCTCAATCAGCCACAGCCCATATCGGTCAGCAAGCGCGCGCAACGCCCGCATCTCCGCCGACTGCCCATACAAACTCACAGGCAAAATCGCGCGCGTACGCGGCGTAATCGCCTCCTCCACACGGTTGGGATCGATGTTGAAAGTGTCGGGATCAATATCCACAAACACCGGAACCGCGCCCAGCTCCACCACCACCTCCGCCGTCGACACAAAAGTAAACGGCGTGGTGATAACCTCATCCCCTGGGCGAATACCCACTGCACGCAGGGCAAGCCGAAGGGCATCCGTGCCCGAACTGACGCCAATCGCATAGCGGGCGTGGCACAGCTGCGCTACCTCAGCCTCTAATGCCTGCACGTGCTCGCCCAAAATATAACGCCCGCTCGCCAGCACCTCCAGCACCAGCGGCTCTAACTCCGCTTGGAGACGGCGGTACTGGCTCGCCAAATCCACCATCCTGACTTGCAACGCGCCTCATCCTCCTTGCTGAGAAACTGGAGATAGTATACCTGTGCAATAGGAAACGCGCCAAAACCGCGCCCCAACGCCCCACCCCAAGCCAACCACGCCGAAAGGAACCCCCCACCACCTTGCCGAAAATTGAGCCTATGCAACGACGCCTGATCGAAGCCGACTTTCCCATCCAGAAAGTGTCGGAAGAATCGGCAAGGGAGAAGAACATCCGCCACGGGCACATCAGCACGCTGCACATCTATTGGGCGCGACGCCCCTTAGCCGCCTCGCGCACCACGACTTTTGCCGCGTTGGTGTACGACGACCCTCACCAACGCGACTCGCTTATCCGCTTGCTGGAAGACCTTGCCCGCTGGGAGTCTGTCGCCAACAACGACGCTGGTACGCACTACCTGCTGCGCCGCGCACGCAAACTAATCCGCGAAGCCCATCACGGACGCCCCCCGCGCGTGCTGGACTGCTTCGCAGGGGGCGCAAGCATAACCTTGGAAGCCTTGAGGTTAGGCTGTGAAGCACACGCCTTAGACTACAACCCTCTCGCTGTGTTGTTGGAGTACGCTACGCTGCAGTACCCCCTGCAGTTTGGCAAGGCGTTGGTGGACGCCGTGCGCGAGGCAGGCGAAACCGTGCTTGCCCACGCCCGCAAGGAACTTGCCCCCTACTACCCAACCGACCCCGACGGCAGCATCCCCGTCGGCTATATCTGGGCGCGCACCCTGCCCTGCCAAAACCCCGCCTGCAACGCCGAAATCCCCCTCATGCGCCAGTTCTGGCTCGCC